>CAZAHQ010000091.1:0-10203 GCA_964484415.1 uncultured Acidobacteriota bacterium
TGAACGCAGCGGGTTTGTTCGCGAGGGTTGCCTGAGAAGCTATCGCGTTTGTCGTGGCGAGCGACACGACTTCGACCTCTACGGGTTGTTGCGCTCGGATTGGCCTATGGCCTCGAACTCCCCCGGCCCTAGCGACACGCGGCGATGACATGGGTTGGGCGCGCCGCCCCGCGACAGTCGTCTAGACTTACCCCACGGAGCGGACCACATGAATGCAATCGCGCTGGCGGTGTTGGCAGGACTGTGTTGGGGCGTAGGCGAGCTTTGCACCAAGTCGGTGTTGCACACACACAAGATCGGCCCGCTCACGGCACTCGCCTGGCGCTCGACGATTGCGTTGCCGGCGATTTGGGCGGCGTGGTGGGTCATCGTGCGATGGATCGGCATCGAGCCGCGGGGTGAGTTACGCGCACTGGCCGGGAGCGAGTTGGCGAAGTTGATTCTTGGCTCTGGTCTCTTGGCGGGAGCGGGCGGGATGATCTGTTTCTACGCGGCGCTGAACCTCGATGACATTTCGAAGATCAAACCGATCGCGTTCACCGTTGCGCCCGCGATCGCCGTTCTGTTTGGATGGCTCTTGCTGCACGAGCCGATGTCATGGCGACGTGCGCTGGCGGTAGGGTTGATTTTGGCCGGCGTGGTGTTGCTCACCGGTGACAAACCGGCGGCACGATGAGCGCGCAGCCGCCGCTCGTCACGCCAACGGTTTCACGCTACGCGCGACGCTTGCGCTTTCCGAAGCTCTTGGCGCTCACGTTGGGGCTGTTTCTGTTTGATCTGTTCATCCCCGACTGCGTGCCGCTTGTCGATGAGATCTTGTTGGGGATGTTGGCCGCACTGTTCGCGTTGTGGAAGGAGCGGGCCGCTGTGACAAACCCGGGCAGCGATCGACCTGAGGACACCGACAACAAGTACCCACGGTCTTGATCAAGTCCGGCGAACGGGCTAGCGACTGGGCCGGCGACTGGGCCCCCAATAACGGCGGCAACAAGCCCGAAGATCGTCGCCCTACGCAAACGCGAAGATCGACTGCAGCGCCTCGGCCAATCGTTCGGGAGTGAATGGTTTGGTCACGAACGCGTTGGCGCCGGCAGACTTGGCTTGTTGGATCCGCTCTTCTCCCGACTCGGTCGTTACCATCACAATCGGCAGCATGTGTCCTTGGGCCCGCGCCGCAACGACGAAATCCAGGCCGTTCATGCGCGGCATGTTCCAATCGCACATCACGACATCGACCGTGGATTGCGCAAGGGTCGTCAGCGCTTCGGCACCGTCACCAGCCTCGATCACCTCGCCAACGTCCAGCCCAACTTGATTGAGCGTGCACGTCATCATCTTGCGCATCGTTGCAGAGTCATCGACCAGCAGGACCCGTAGCGCCATGACCATCCTCCGCTTCGTGCCTGACGGAAATGTAGTCCGCGCGGTCGCCCCGTCGAGGGGGTCGTGCGGGCGGCGAGCAGTCCGACACGATTCGAACGCAAGCCTCGCGATTCGAACGGCTGTTTGTTCGATTCCCGACATCCTGTTTGGCGGCGGAGATGGCGGGACCTCAGCGGCGGGCGCGGCTCTGCAGCCGACAGACATAGCCTTCTAACAGCGCCTCGAAGCGAGCCAACGCTCCATTCAAGACGCTGCCGCGTCAGCGCGCCGCCGCGCCCAGCCTCAGCAGAACGTTGTCGTCGATCCAGTGCGCATCGAGCCACTCGACCGGATCGACCGACGTACCCGCCACGAACATCTCCAAGTGAAGGTGATCGCCGCCGGCCAAACCGGTGGCACCGGTTTTCCCCACGGTCTGCCCCTTGGTAACGATGTCTCCGGCTTTGACGGCGATCGATGACAGGTGGCCGCTCAAACTGAACAACCCGAAGCCGTGATCGATGATCACCGCGTTGCCGTAGATTCCGAAAAACTCCGCCAGCACAACCTTGCCCGCATTGGGTGCCGGTACGGGAGCGTTGGCCGTTGACGCGAGATCAAGACCGAGATGCGTCTGACGATCGATCGACTTGCCGTTGTACTCGTAGCTGCGTTGCTCGGCGTAGCCGGCGCGTCGCTGCGAGTTGGCCATTTGCAAGAAAGGCCCAGACCACAACAGCCGTGGCTCGCTATTGCCGGCGAGTGTCGCGATCTTCGCAAGGTCTTCCTTGCGCATCGCCCCGTTGATCCTGAGGTACTGATCGAGCAGCGTCCCCGACGCATCGAAACCGGGACTGGCCGAGGAGATCGCAGGCACTGCCGATTCCAAGAAAGAGTCGGTGATTTGGATCGTGTCGTGCTTCGGTGGGTAGGGCTTGAAGATCGTCACGAACGACAACTCGACGCGATTGCCGGCATCGTCCTCGGCGAAGACCTTGAGTTGCGCTGGATCGCTCACGTTCCATGGCACGCCAAACAGCGCGAACCGTTCGCCCGCTACGCCGCCAAGTCGGGGGAACGAAACGAACTCGCGATCGGCCACGCGCACGCCCGATCGCGACGCCGAGTCTCCGGCACGCAGCAAGACGATGCCGCTACCGCCCTGACGCACGTAGTGCTGCGACGACAATATCGAGAGCTGCGGCGGACGCAGTCGCACCGTCACCTTCTGCTCGACCACCGTGGGGAGTGCACTCCGGAACGTCCCGCCCAAGCGATCGGCACTGGCGCGCAACACAGCCTCACCTTCCCTGAGCCATTCCGGTTTGCCGCGGCCAACGACCGCCTCGAGGGTGCTGTCGGTTTGGATCGTGCCGCGCCGCAACGCAAACGTGGAGGCTCGCGCAAAAGACTGCTGGCCCAACACGACGCTCTTGTCGCCTTGGATCAATTCCAGCTTGATCGCTCCCAATCCGCGCTCGGGTTCGCGGAATGTCGCGGCGACCTTGGTCGCGTTGCCGATGGCCGGGCGATCGGTGTGAAGCTCGATGCTGGGCGCCGGCGCCAACGCCACCGCGCCACGCAGCCACCAAACCACGGCGATAACGACAACAACCCCCACGAGGGCAACCAAGCGGAACCTACCGCGGCGGCGCTGAGACTTCACGAGCACTCTCCTTCAAATTGAAATGGGCGGCGGATTATAGGAACGGCCACAGGTTGGCGCCCACTCCTGGCCTATGATTCGCCACGTGATCGATCCGACCGCACCGCATCGTCGCTTCCTTTTCTGGTCCAGCGGCCTGTTCGCGATTGTCGCAATCGCGCTGGCCTTCAACCCGCACGACCGCGCCGACTGGGCGTTGGAAAACGCGCTGGCTGTGTTGTTGGTGTTGGTGCTGCTGGCTACGGCCCGGCGTTTTCCGCTTTCGCGCATCTCCTACGGGTTGATCTTCGCGTTCTTGCTGTTGCATGAAGTTGGTGCGCACTACACCTATTCCGAGGTCCCCTATCGCGAGTGGCTCCCCTTTCTGCCTGCCACCGAGCGCAACCATTACGACCGCTTCGTGCACCTGAGCTTCGGGCTCTTTATGGCCTACCCGATTCGAGAGCTATTCCTGCGGCTGGCCCGGGTGCGTGGCTTTTGGGGATATTACTTGCCACTCGATCTCACCATGGCCTGCTCGATGCTCTACGAACTGATCGAGTGGGGCGCCGCCGTGTATTTCGGCGGGGAGTTGGGGCAGGCGTATTTGGGAACACAGGGCGACCCGTGGGATGCGCACAAGGACATGGCGCTGGCCACCATAGGGGCAATCGTCGCGATGGGACTCACCGCACTGATCAATCGACTCTTGGGTGATGACGTGACACGCGAGTTCGTGCAAAGCCTGGAGGGCGATCAACATCCGTTGGGCGAGGACGAGATTAGACGATTGACGCGCCGCGACTGATCCGTTGTTGTGTCATGCAAAGCCGACGCGCGACTGGATCGTGTAGTGGCGGGCGAAAACGCATGTTTCCGCCCGCCCCTACGACGCGCCCACCCTCCTAATAGCAAACTCCCGACACTACGGTTTGAAGTTGAGCACCACGGTCTGAGTTGAATCGATCGGGTTGCCCATGTGAGTGCCGGGCGAGTACCGCCACCGCTTGACTGCGGCAACAGCGGCTTTCCCCAAGCCTAGCCTCGCATCCGGTTCGCTTAGGATCTTCACATCTCCCACGGTTCCGTCGGCCTTCACCATCACCTTGAGCGTGACCTGCCCACCCAAGCGTGCCTGCCTGGCGCCCTGTGGGAAGTTCGGTTCGATTCGACTGCTCGGGATCAGTGTCGGCTTTGTCGTGTTCGCACCACCTGGAAGCATCGGCTCTTCACGCGGTGGATCTAGCATCAAGGGATCGGTCATGACCGTGTCTTGTTCGGGTATTGGTTCCGGCTCGGGACCGGCTTCCGGCGGAGTCGACGTTGGCGCCGACGGTGTGTCCGCTGGCGCGCGAGCCGTAGGCGGTTGCATGGTCGGCGTCACGACTGCGGTCAACGACTTTTGTTGTGAAGAACCGCTAGCGGTCGATGGAGGAAACTTCGGTTGTTTCTTGGGAGCGCCAGGTTCGCTGCTCGCGCCTCGGCCAGGCAACGCCTCGAGTGGCGCCTTCTGCACGCGGTTAGACGTTGTCGGGGGCGCAACAGCCGTCGGTGCGGGGGTTGACGGTATTGGTGCCGCGGTCGCGGGCGCGCCGTTTCCAACCTGAACATCCGAGGTAACCGGCGGCGTTTCTGACGGTGCTGCCGTTTGCGACGCGTCTCCCAGCGTGGCTTGCGATTCGCTCTCCACGTTGCCGGGCGCTGAGGCCTCTGGGTCGTGGCCTACGTTCTCGGGCTGCGATGGTTGCGATGTTTGCGGTGTGCGCCTGAAGAGCTCGACCTCGGTTGTCGATTCATCGGGTGTGCCAATGCCGCCGAGATACTGAAACAGCGCATAGCCACCAATCAACAACACGGCCAACAGACTCGCTGCAATCAACAGCGTGGGTCGCTTTCGCTTGGGCTGCGCGGCGTTTGCCTGCGTCTCCGCGTGAATCTGAGATCGGTCGAGCTTGAGGGTGGCTGCCGGCGACGTTTGCGGCGCACGCGGCGGCTTCATCGTGAGTTGCTTGTCGAGTGTGGCGAGCGCTTCGGCCGACATCGCGTCCGACTTGGAGAAGTTTGCCGAAGCAAGTGGGGTCGGGCCGATTGGACCGCTTTGCATTGGTCCGAAGTCGGGGCCGGTGTTGTGATGCGGCGGCCCGGCGGCTGGGCCGGTGTGCCGTCCAGGAGTTTGCTCGCGGCCGTCGGATGAGACTGGATGGGTCGTTGACTTATGCTCAGTCAGGCCATCGAACGCTTTGTCGAACTGAGTTTCGAATTGATCCCAATCGAAGTCATCGAGCGGGCCGGCCCCGCCATCGTTTGCCAGAGGAGGGGTTCCAAGCTCGAGCGGCGCGCCGATCTGCTCTTCCCAGTCTTTCTTGCCGGCGGGCAACGCACTATCGCCGGTGCCGAGCATTTGCTGCACCACCTTCAGCAACAGCGAATCGTGATCGGGTCGCTGCAGGAAGATGTCGGCACCGGAATCTTTGGCCATCGATTTGTAGCGCTGCCCGCGAAAGATCCGCGCTGCAACAATCACGTGAGGCACCGGGCCCATCTCGCCGCGCTTCAACGCGCGACACAGCGCGAAGCCGTCGTGACCGGGCAACATCGGCTCGATCACCACGACCGGCGGCAAGCCTCCGGCCAATGCGCTGTTGAGTTCGGTCGACGAGCCGACGAGCACCACGGACAGGCCCGCGTCTTGGAAAAGCTGCTCCGTGGCCTTGAGGCGAACCGGCTCGAAGTCGATTACCAGTATTTGGCGGTTACTCACGAAGTTGGAACTTAGGCACAGGCGACCGAGGATGCAACGAAGCGAGGTAAAACGGCCCTCCCTGGCCGGAAACCCCTTACAAATGAAGGGCCTGGACCGGCCCGCCTCATCAGCGGTCGGCCCCGGACAGCGGGCGGCGACGCGCCCGGCGGGGGTTAGCCTGGATAATCCGACTTCCCGAGAGATCAATCTGCGACGCCTCACGCACGGCAAGTCGCCTGGCCGCGGTTAGCTCGGATAATCCCCGCGGGATGGAGGTCCACAGTATGAACAGCCGAGTCGCACGAGCCCTGCTTCTGACGAGTGTGTGTCTCAGCCCCGCGTGGGCCCTGGAAGGACGGGTCCTCGATTCGAAGGGGGGTCCCATCGCGGGGGCTCTGGTGGCGTCACTACTACCGGCCGACAAGGTGCCCAAAGACGGCGCCAACTTCGTCGAGACACTCAGCGGCACAACCGGCAACTTCTCGCTCGACACCAAGGGCGCAACATCACTTCTGATGATCGCCAAAGATGGTTTTGCAACCGCGTACCTCAAGTCACCCGCGGGCGACGCGCCGCTCTCGATCTCGCTCACGCCGGGAGTCACGCTCACCGGAACGGTGATCGCAACCAAATCGGGTAAGCCGATCGCAGGAGCGAGTGTCCTGGCGCGAGGCACGACGAGCCAGTTCGTCGACCCCAAGCAACCCGATCGTTTCGCGACCAAAGCCAAGAGCGGCACTGACGGTCGATACGCCTTCAACCATCTCGCCGATGACTTCTACAGCGTCGAAGCATCGGCCTCCGGTTTTGCACGCGCCTGGCGTCGCAATGTTGCGGTCGCCGTCGGCAGCGTGTTGCCAACCGTGAACCTCACGTTGACCGACGGTACGTCGCTCGGTGGCGACGTTCGCGATAGCGCCGGCAAGCCATTGCAAAACGCCACCGTGCGCGTGCTCCCTCGGGCCGACTCGTTGCGCGGCACCATGCTGGCCGCGAATTCGTCGAACGAAGGAAAGACCGATGCGAAGGGGAACTTCACGGTCGAGAACATCCCTGTCGCCGAACGGTACAGTGTTGCGGTCTCGCATCCCGATCAGACGACACTGCTCGTCGAAGAGTTGAGGCCGACGGCGGCGGGGCGTATCGCGCCGTTGTCGTTGACGATGCCAACCGGCGCGACGGTGACCAGTACGGTCAAGGCGCCCGATGGGAGTCTCTTCAGCGGCAAGCTCAAACTCTCGCTGACACCGAAACAGCAGGATCGCTCGGTGTTCGATCGCACCCAGCAACCGCAGACAAAAGAACTCGAGATCAAGAACGGTGTGATGACTGTGCCCAAACTGATGGCCGGAAAGTTCGGCGCGTCTGTCACGGTCGACGGCTACATGCCATGGACCCTCGCCAACGTGCAACTCAAGGCGGGCGAGAGTGTCGATCTGGGCGAAATCTTGCTCCAGGCTGGGGAGTTGCTGGAAGGTTCGGTGCAGGATGCGCAGCAGCACCCGGTCAATGGCGCCACCGTGCGCTTGTTTGCGAAGGGGCGCGGTTACCAAGCGATCGCAACGGCAACCACTGACAGTCAGGGTCGGTTTCGCTTGGCCGGTGCACCGACCGAGGGTGAGCTGCGTCTCACCGCCTTCAAAGCGGGAGCCGGCACCGCCACTCAAATGCTGGAGAAGCCGCCAACCGAGCCTGTGAGTTTGGCGCTCGAACCTCCGGTCACCATCCGTGGACGCGTCTTGATCGGCAATCCTCCCAAACCGCTTTCGGTGTTCACGGCCTCGTTGATTCTCAGCGCGCCGGATGACACGTCTCCACTGCCACCGATGCTGCGCGGTGAGAACGTGCGTGCGACGGCTGCGGTTCGAGATGCGGCAGGTCAGTTTTCAATCGAAGCCGACAAGGCCGGAATTTACGCCGTCAAGATTCAAGCCGATGGTTTTGTTCCAGGGCGCGTCGACGGGCTGGCCGCCACCGCCGGCAGCGCAGTCGATGCGGGGGAGATCGCGCTTTCTCCCGGCGCAACGCTCCAAGTGCAAGTCGTCGAGAAGGGTTCAGGCGTGGCGATCGCGGGCGCCTCGGTTGGAATTCAGGAGCCTGGCTTGTTGGGGATGATGGCGGGGATGGACATGTCGAAGCAGGCGGGAGATCCGATCACCGGAACCGACGGAAGCGCCGCGTTGAGCAGTTTGCCGCCCGGCAATCACATCGTGCGTGTTTCGCATGACGGTTACGCGAAGACAACGGCAACCGCCACGATCGAGCCGGATCAGCGCGTCGCGTCACTCCGTATCGAGGTGCCATTGGGCGGCACACTCGAGGGTGTTGTGCGCAATGAAAAGGGAGTCCCACTGGTCGGAGCGATGGTGATGCCGCAGCAAGGGATGATGCCGGACCCTGCGAAGAGTGCGACCACCGACGACCAGGGGCGCTATCGAATCGAGCATCTGCCGGGCGGCTCGTACATGGTGATGGTGATTCCGCTCGACAATCTCGACGAGAGCAGCCCGGAAGCGGCGCAGTCTTCGGTCATGGGTCGCATGAAAATGCAATCGATCGAGGTCGTCGACAAAAAGATCGCGACGCTGAACTTCCCGGCCACACAAGTGATCGCTGTGAGCGGCGTGGTGAAGCGCGGAAGCAAGCCGATCGCCGCGACGCTGATGTGGCTGAAACAGGGCGCCGGGTCGATGGCAACCACCAACACCGACGACTCCGGTGCCTACAAGGTGGAGATCACCTCGCCCGGCTCTTACATGGTGATGATCACGCCCAAAGGGGAGCGTACCGGCGAGTTCATGGCGAATGCGAGCCTCTCGGTCGAGGTGCCCGAAGGGCAAGCGGTGTTCACGAAGGACCTGGTGCTTTCCGAAGACAAACTCACCGGGACGGTTCGCGACGGCGCGCGGGGCGACCCGCTATCGCAGGCGCGCCTGATGGCACTTCCGATCGATGCCAACGGCGCCTATGACGACAAGCGCCAAGGGATGATGCGTCAAGCGGTGACCGATGCCGAGGGGCACTTCTCGATGGAAGCGCTGACCGAAGGGCGCTGGCGCATCACCGCTTCCAAGCAGGGATACGGCAACCTGGTGCTGCCTGAGATGAACATCAAAGACGGTGCATCGCCGAACGATCTGGATGTGCCGCTGTTCCCAGCGCGTGAGCGGACCCTGCGGGTCGTCAACGACTCGGGCAATCCGGTGGCGGGGGCCATGGCGTTTGGACTGACGTCGTTCTCCGGCGCCGAGATGATGGTGACCAGCGACCAAGATGGACAACTCAAACTGGCCAATCTTGCTGATGGAACACACGATCTCATCGTCGTGGCGCCGGGCTACGCACCACACGCGTTAAAGAACCTCGCGGTCGACGAGGACAGCGCTGCCAACACTGAACTGGTGATGCTCTCCAAGGGCGAAACCGTGATGGTGAAGATCGTGGACGAAGCACGCGAGCCGGTGAGGGACGCCACGATCTCGCGCTTGCTCGCGCCGGAGATCGGCGACTTCGGCATCGCGTTCGGCATGATCTCGATCTCCTCGGGCGGGATTCCCCGCAGCGGTGTCGATGGGATCGTGACGTTGATCCCGCTCGAACCGGGCAATTACGAGGTTTCCGTGATTGCCGGCAGCAAGCGCGGCAACGCCAAGTTCGAGATCAAAAGCGGAAAGAAAGCCGAGGTCAGCGTGACGGTCCGATAGCGCGCACTGATCTGGTGCTGGTTGGCGCGTCGCTCACTCGTCGTCGGCGACGCGCCCTTTGTTTTGTGGCTGCCGCTTCCAGATCTCGTAGCTCAGATCGGCCGCTTCGCGCGGATAGCTGGCCGCCACCGCATCGAGTGCCGCCGCCGATTGCCGCGGTTTCATGCCGAGCAACAGATCGATGACCGTCTGCCGATCCTTGGAGTACAACTCGTGCAACGAGGATGCGGCATTCGCCGGGTCCATTCCCTCATACGCTTTGAGTAGCTTCTCGAACGATGGCGCCATTGCCAGCGCGACGCGCTTGCTTTCGACCGTCAGCTTCTTTTCCAGTGCATCGAGCTCGGCCTGCTTGTTCTCCTGCTCGGCGGTGATCACTCCGGCCTGACGCTCGCGCTCGGCCAGGTCCTGTGTTTGCTTGTCGAGTTGGCGACGTTGGTCGGTAAGCTCGCTGACGAGGTTGCGATAGGTGGTTTCGGCTTCGACGCAGGCGGGGTCGCTTGCCGGAGGGATTTCCGATCGCTCGTGAAGCTCGGGAGCCGCGCTCTCGAGGTTGCCACTGGGTGCCTGCGCTTGCACTTGCGGAACGACCCAGCCGAGTGTCAGCGCATCCACGACCAACGCCACGTTCGCGATCACGGCGATCGCTAGCAAGCCGACGAGTACTCTGCGCATGGTCACTGCTCCTCACGCACCGGCGTAGCGGTGCGCGCACGGCGGACGAGAACCGCGTCATCCACCAGCGCTTG
>CAZAHQ010000092.1:0-10181 GCA_964484415.1 uncultured Acidobacteriota bacterium
GCCGCGCGCAGCGGAGCCTCTCGCGGATCGATCACGTCGAGTGCATCGCGCAAACTACGTTCGGCGGCTGCAAGTTCCAGCGGTCGATACCAGTCACCGCTCTTGATCGGCAGGTTCGCGGTGGCCGGCCCGAGCGCCTCGGGCCAATCCCCTTCCACGCGCAGTGAGCCGATCGTCCATCGCTGCCCCTCGTCGATCACAAACGAAAGTTCCACCGCCGTACCGTCGCTCTTGAGTCGCTCGATCAGCTTGACCTGTGTTTCGAGATAACCCTGCTCCTCATAGAGACTGCGAATCGAGTCGGCATCCTCTCGTGCCAGGCGAGGTCGATAGACGTCCTTCTTCCCTCCCTCGAGCAGTCCGTGGGGACGTGAGAGGACCTGTTGTTGAAGCTGTTCCTCGCTCAGTGCGGTGTTGCCCAGGATCGAGACTCGCGCCACCTTGACCTGCGGCCCCGCGTCGATTGCGACAGTGATTTCACGTCGGCCCGCCGGTGCCGTGATGTCGACCACAGCTGCCGAGTATCCGTCGTCCGCGAGTACTTCTTTCAACACCAACTCCTCATCGCGAAAACCGGAAGGCCCGATCCCGGTTTGAGACCATAGATCGGCCAGCGCTGCGGACGATTTCTCGATCAGTTTCTTGGGGCCGGTGAAGGTCAGCTTCCAGCGTCGTCCCGCAATCACGCTGATCGTGACGTCAACCGGCCGAGCCTCATTGCGATACGGTCCCGGCGCATCGGTGACAGCCGAGCCCAGCGTGGCCTCGAGGTATCCGGCACGCATCAACTCCACGCGCAGCGTATCGCGCGCTTCGGCGTTGGCTGCCGTGGTCAAGAGCGTCCCTCGCCTCAGCCCGAGCGTCGAGGCGCGCACCTTGAGTCCGGGTGGAAGCCCGATCAGATTCAGATCACGCACCCGTCGCGCCTTGGTCGTGCCCTCATCTGCACCACTTCCGAACCGATGCAACCAGCGCGCATCGAGCGCCGTCCCACCGAGCGGCTCCTTACCCAGCGTCATGCGCCAACTGCGGGTCATATCACGCTCGAGTCGATACAGATCGCGCCCTTCCGCCGAGACATCGCGTGAGTAGATGACTCGAGTGCGTTCGTCCAGTCGTCGCCCGACCGTGACGCGCGCCGTCGGACTGGTTTCGGGTCCGACCTGCGAGGGTGAGATCGAGAACTGATCGATCTTGAGCGCCTTGCGAGCCACGTTACCGAGCAGCAGTTCTCCCAACTGCGATCCGAAATAGCCGGTCGCCGCCTCGGTGAGCAGAAGTCCTTGACCGCCACCGAACTCCCCTTGTGTTTGGCCCGTAATCAACAACGACAACACATCGGCTTCGGACAAGGCCGGTGAGGACGAGAGCCGGTAGTCGACGCGGTCGGTCGACGCGTCCAGCTCGAGAGTGACGTTGTAGCCGCGTACCGATGTCGTCGCCCGCAGCCTCACCGCGACCGGCTCGCCCCCGGCGTCGTCGAGTGTCACCAGCCCATTCACCAACTCGTACTCGATATCGCGGAAGGTCAGTCTTCCACCCTCGAGCAATACGATCGAGCCGGCGAGCAAAGGCCGCCGCAACGTTCCCGAAACATCCAGTTGTGCCGAGGCCTGCATGTGGGCCATCTCGTTACGAATGCTGACCGACTCGACCGCATCGATGCGCAGGTTGAGCCCCACGCGATTCCAAAAGCTGGTTCCGCCGACATTCGGCTCGACGAGGCGCACTCGCTCGAACGTGCCGAGTCCAAAGTCGCGGGTATAACGGCCCGCAATCATCTCCAATCGGCCGCGAACCTCCGGCTCATCCAACGTGCCGACGAGCTCGAGTTCACCGTTGTATCGGCCCCAAACGCCGCGCGGCACGGACAATCCGACGTTGCGTGCCGCCAGGCCCACGCGCAGCGATTGCGGCAGCCAACCGTCGAGTGTGGCGTTCCCATCCAGCGTCACCTCGCCTCCACCGAGTCGGAAGCGGCCCTGCTCCATCGTTATTTCCTTGCCACTGAATCGCAGCGCGACCAGCAACCCGTCGATCGATTCCGGGTATGGCAAGAGACGCAATCGCCCGCGCGTGGCGCGCATCGTTCCCTCGAACAACGGCGCATCGACGCGGCCTGCGATTCTCAGATCACAGGCCAATCGGCCCGACGCCAACAGATCTGGGTGCAGCACTTCGATCGCGCCGAAATCGATCGCTCCGTTGACCACCAGATCGAGCGCACCCTGTTGCGCTCCGAACAACGCGGCAGTTCCCTGCAGCGTCAGCCGACTGCCACGGTCGCCCACGAACTGGAGTGGCGCCGCCGCATCGATCGTCATCGTTCCTCCGCGATCGACATGAAACGGCGTTGCCCCCTCCATCGAACCGCCCAGCGTCGGGCCTTGGATATCCAGCCGCGTCAAACGTCCGGTGCCGGTCAGCGAGTCGGGGTTCAACAGCTCGCCCTGCAACCGGACCTCACCGTCGGATAACACCAACAAGGCAATCGGCGACGCGTTTCCCGATCGTTCTTCGGCCAACGCCACCAAGTCGAGATCGCGCCAGCTGAGAGTGGCGTCCAGTCGCGGCGCGCGGGCCGCCCCCTCGAGCGCCACGCCGATATCGATCGGTCCACTGGCCACGGCGATCCGCACGCCGTTCTCGGTCGGCTCGATCTGACCGCTGCCATCCGGGATGTCGCGACCGGCAACCCGCACACCATGCCACGTCGCTTCGCCGGCGAAGTTCAGCGGCCTCGATGGATCATCGAGCGATCCTCGCACACGCAATCCCATGCGCCCGGTCGCGACCGGCACCGACAGCTCGTACGGGAGGTGCGCAAGATCGAAGTCGGCCGTGAGCTGGCCCGACGCCATCGACCCGCCTCGATGCAATGCAATCGTCACGTCGCCGTCGAGTCGACCGGCGGCCGCCGACAGGTGCAGCGCGTGCGCCACGAATGCCTCGGGAGACACCTCACCGATCACGCTCACACGCGCATCGCCCAGGTGGATCTCTTGCACCGCACCTGAGGCAATCACGCTGATCGACTCGCCGAGGCCCCACGAGCCCGACGCCAACCCATCCAAGCTGCCGGTGCAAGGCGGCAACGTTGGACCACCCAATGACTCGATCACGAAGTGCAGCAACGGCAGCGGAACCTCGGTCGCGCGCCCCTGCACTCGCGGGGGTTGATTGGGCGCCAACACCACCTCGACATCGATCCCTTGCCCGACCGGATTGGCCAAACGCGCGTCAACGGTCCAGAGACGATTCGCGCGTCGCGCGCGCCCTTCGAGTCGATCGAAACGCGTCTCGCCAAAACGCGGCGCCGTCATCACGAAAAAGGTATCGATCGACTCGACCTGGGCCGCGCGCCCGAGCAACGCTAGATCGACCTTGAAACCGCCTTGGATTTGCGGATGCAACTCCGGATAGACCTCGATGTTTCGATCGACCGCCAACCGCTGCAGCAGTTCGAGCAGCTGCATGGCGCTCTCGCGCTCCGGCGCATCGATCGAAACTCGAGAGTTCCATGGGCCAATCATCCGCGGCGTGTCGAGTGCCAACGACGTCTGGACCGCGAAGGGAGCCTTGCCCCATCGCCCCTTGAAGTCGACGCCAACATCGCGACCCGCATCGATCAGTGTGAAGTCGCCCTCAATGCCGGAAGCAGTCCCGCGCGAGACGTGACCACGAACCGAACCTCGCACGAACCCCGCTTGATCGGGTTCAGAGAGCTCAACAGTGGCTTGAACCGTTGACATCGCCAGGCCAGGAAGCCGCACGCCAAAGCGTTCCAACCAGGGAGAGATCGGGCCGCTCAACGCACCGCCACCACTGATTGCTGTCCCATCCCAGCGTCCGGAAATCGCTTCGACCGTTCCGCCGCGCGCCAGCACGGCACGGCCATCGCGCAGCTCGAAACTGCCGCGGTCAACACGAAAGTGCGCCTCGAGCGCGTCGACCGTTTCACCCAGAGCGGTCAGGGGAGTCGCCGACGTGACGGACCCTTCAGCCTCAAATTCACCTGGAAACGCGGCATGAAACCGAGCCCTGATCGTGGCCCGCCCGGTCAGGCGCTGCTGCACTCCGACCGCAGTCATCAACGGTTCGAGTACGACGTCGCCCTCGGTATCACCATGGATCAAGAGTCCAGTGTTGGTAACCGACAGCATCACGTTGGTCTGGATCGTGCCGAGCTCGCCCGTCAGTTGCATCGCGTCGAGCGACAGACGCGGCGCCTGCCAACGCCAGCGTGCTTTCACGGTATCGATCGTCTGCGACGGACCGTCGCCGCGACGCCACCGCAGCGGCCCCGCGTCGAGCGTACCACTCACCGCACCGCCGACCGGTTCGCCCACCACGCGCAATCCATCGGCGTCGAGCGAGAACGCAACGCTTGCACCCTTATAGACCAGCAGACCGTGCTCGATCCGCACGCGTCGCAACTCGCTCAGGATTCTCACGTCGAGCGGTTTGCCGGCCGCACGCGCGGCGGTCGTCTCTGCCAGTTCCACGCGCAGGTCGTCGGCTTCGATCCGCAGTAACCGGAGGTCGCCACCCAAGAGATCCCACGACGACGCCGCCACGGTCAGGCCGGTACCGTGCAGCGACGCGAGTGGAGCGTGACCACCCGACAACGACAGCTCGGCAATGGTCAGCACGCCGTCGATCGGACGTATGTCGACGCCGGAGAGCGACACGTCGCCGCCGGTCGCTTGCTCCAACGCGGTCTCCAACTTTGAAGCGGCGAAACGAGCGAGGTAACCGTCAAGCGCCCGCGCCGGCACGCTCGATAGCAAGACCAAGACCGGCAGTGCGAGGCAGAGGGAACGCACGCGCGAACGGGTTGTCGTGGCTCGGCCCCACCTGACGTCGCTCCGACCCGCACTCCGCCTGGTCATGGCACTAGCCTGCCCGTTTTTCGATCAAGACGCCTTTGAGATATCGACTCTCCGGAAGTTCGAGCAGCTCAGGGTGATCCTCAGCCGGCCCCGGCCGGGCCAGGATCACCGCAGAACAGGATGCCTCTTCGGCGGCATCGCGCACGGTCGACTCGAAGTCGGCGGGCGAAGCGTGGAAGGAGCATGAGAACGAGAGCATCCGCCCGCCGATGGGCAGCAACTTCAGGGCGCGACGATGCAGATCTCGATAGCCGCGCAGCCCACCCTCCAACTCGGCGCGGCGGCGCGCGAAGGGGGGCGGGTCGAGTACCACCGCGTCGACGGTCGTGCGATTGGCCTCTGCGTCCGCGAGGAAATCGAACACGTCCCCCTCGATCCACTCGATCCCTGCGGACACACCGTTTCGTTCCGAGGCGGCATCGGCGCGCTCCAGTCCGGAGCGCGATTGATCGACGGCGATCACCCGGCACCCGGCCAACGCCAGCGGCAGCGCAAATCCCCCCTCGCCACAGAACAGATCGAGTACACGACCGTACAGCCATCCGCATGCAGCGCGATGGTTGTCCTGTTGATCGAGATATAGGCCCGTCTTGTGGCCGCGGTAGATGTCGACGCTGCGCTGTGCGCCTCCCTCTTCGACATCGAGAGCCGCAGGCGGTTCGCCGAACAGTGGTGTGACGGAGAGCGGCAACCCCTCGAGCTCGCGGCCCCTGGCATCGCTTCGTGCAAGTGCCGTGGTGCACCCCGTTTCCGACAGCAGCTCCCGGGCCAGTTCGCCCTGCACGCGATCGGCCCAGACCGTGGTCGCTTGCAGCACGAGATGTTCACCGTAGCGATCGACGGTCAGCCCGGGGAATCCGTCAGCCTCGGCGTGCAACAGTCGAGCGCATCCTTCTCCTGCGCGAGCGCGAGTCCCGCGTCGCGCGAGTGCCGCTCGCAGACGCTCCGTCCAAAAAGCACGATCGGGAGGCGCCTCGACGCGACTCACACGCCGCAGCGAGATCTTCGACGCGGGAGAGGCAATCGCCCAGCAGCAGAAGACAGCGTGGCGATCGACGACACGCACCAGATCTCCCGGCCCAGCCGCGAGCTGCGCGATGTCGTCTTGATAGATCCAAGGATGCCCACGCCGAGCGCGACGTGCGCCCCGGCCGTCGACGACCGCCGCTGCCGCGGAGGTCTCGAACGGAATCATTCCTCTTCGGAGCCGATGTCGCGCTCGTTCCAGCGCTCGGCGAGCTCTTCCTTCTCCGCCAATTCCTGGCAGTTGACGCAGTACCGCGCCCAGGGAATGGCGTCCATACGTTTCTCGCCGATCTCTTCACCGCACATCGCACATTCGCCGAGCGTCCCTTCGCGCAAACGGACCAACGCGTCGGAGACCTCCATCAGCTGACGGCGCTCGAGGTCGGACAACGACAGAAGAAACTCGCGCGTGTAGTGAGAGACGGCGTCGTCAACGTAGTCTTCGCCACCTTCGGGCTGAACGTCACGACCTTCCTCAGCCGTCCGTTGGGAACGCGACAGCAATACGTCTCGCTTCTCTTCGAGCAGTTTGGTGAAGCGGTCTCGGTCACGTTTCTTCAGTGCCATGCGCTCCCCTGCCGTCTATTCGCGGGCGAACCCGAAATGGCGGCGGAATCTAGCACCGGGAAAAGTGAGCGTCAAACCACTCGGCCGCTCGTCGGGAAGCCCGGTCACTACCTACCGAAAAGCGGGCGGAGTCTAGGCCCCAGAGGCCTTTCATGCACGCGTATTCGGGCAGCAAATCACCCTGTTTTTCGGTGCGCACGGGCTCGCGCTCGCGCGAGCTTCGATCGCTTCAGGACCAGGGATCCGACAGGGACTATCCGTCATCGAAGAATCAGGCCTACAACTTGTTGGCGGCAATCTCGGCCAGCGGCGAGCGCTCCCCACGTGTCAGGTAGACCGACCCCGCCATCGCCTCGCCGCGCATCCTCTGGCTTGCGTACATCAGGCCGTTCGAGGCGGCGTCGACATACGGGTTGTCGATTTGATCCGGATCACCGGTCAACACCACCTTGGTGTCTTCCCCTGCACGCGTGATGACCGTCTTGACCTCGTGCGGCGTCAGGTTCTGCGCCTCGTCGATGATCATGTACTGGCGCGGTAGCGAGCGGCCGCGGATGTAGGTCAGGGCCTCCACCTCGAGCATCCCTCGATCGATCAACGATTCGATCGGATGCCCATCGGGACCATGCCCTGGGCCATCGAACGAGCCGAGCAAGAATTCCAGATTGTCGAAGATCGGCTGCATCCAAGGCCGCAGTTTCTCGTCCATATCGCCAGGCAAGTAGCCGAGGTCGCGTCCCATCGGATAGATCGGGCGCGCCACCAACATCCGCCGGTACATCCCCTTGTCGACGGTCTGGTGCAGACCGGCGGCGAGCGCAAGCAGCGTCTTGCCGGTGCCCGCTTTGCCGAGCAACGTGATCAGGCTGACCTCCGGATCGAGCAACAGATCGAGGGCGAATCGTTGCTCGATGTTCTTCGGCTTGATTCCTGAGACCGCTTTGAGCGGTGCCACCAGTCCGATCGACGCCTCGCGCGGCTTTCGTCGCGCCAATGCGCTCTGCTGCGAATTGGCCGGATCGCGAAGCAGCAGTCCCATGTTCGGTCCGGGGTCCTCGATCTCGAGTTCGTCGAAGCCGAGTTGCTTCTCGAGATAGAGCTTGTCGAGCAGATCCTTGCGCGCGGGGATCTCGCGCCAGGTCAGCTCATCGGTATCCAGCCGCATGTTCTTTTCGACATAGTCCTCGGCTGCCAACCCTAGCGCGTCGGCCTTGATGCGCAGGTTGGAGTCTTTGGTGATGAAGACCACCGGCGGCTGCAGCCGGTGCAAGCCGAAGGCAAGCGCCAGGATCCGCATATCCGCGGTGCTTGGACGCTCGATGAACGGCCAATCCTCCGGCGCCGCCAAACCGAGGTGGATTCTCAACGTGCCGCCGCCGGGCGTCTCGACGCCGTCGGTCAACCTCCCCGAGGCGCGCAGGCGATCGAGATGCCGCGAGACATGTCGGGCGTTGCGCCCTACCTCGGTGAGTTCTTTCTTGAAACGATCGACTTCTTCGATCGTGGCGATCGGCACCACAACGTCGTGTTCATGAAAGCGGAACAAACACTCGGGGTCGTGCAACAGCACGTTGGTATCCAGTACGAACGTCTTCTTCATGCCGTCGATCCGTGATGGTGGGGCGGGTCGAGTTTTCGTGGCTCGACCCGTTCGCGTTCGTGCCTTGGGCGTCATCCGTTGATCGCCGCTTGCGCTGCAGCCACACGGGCCACGGGCAGGCGGCGCGGCGAACAGCTTACATAGTCCAGTCCGATCTTGTGAGCGAAGGCGATCGACGCCGGGTCTCCGCCATGCTCACCGCAAATGCCGATCTTCAAGTTTGGGTTGACGCGACGCCCTTTCTCGACCGCGATCTTGAGCAACTCGCCGACACCCTCGATGTCGAGTGTTTGGAACGGGTCATGGGAGAGGATCCGCTGCTCGATGTACATCGGGAGAAAACGGCCTGAGTCATCGCGTGACAGGCCGAATGTCGTTTGCGTGAGATCGTTGGTACCGAAGCTGAAGAACTGCGCGTGCTTGGCGATCGCATCGGCACACAATGCTGCGCGTGGCAGTTCGATCATGGTGCCGACGAGGTAGTCGACCTTCACCCCTTTCTCGGCGAACACGTCTTGCGCGATCGCTTCGACGACCGAGCGCTGGCGCGCCAGTTCCTCGGGCACGCCCACCAGCGGGATCATGATCTCGGGCTTGACGGCGATCCCCTCGCGTTGCACATCGCAGGCCGCTTCGAGTATCGCGCGAGCCTGCATCGCCGTGATCTCCGGATAGGCGATACCCAAGCGACAGCCGCGATGGCCGAGCATCGGATTGGCCTCGGCCAAGGCGTGGATCCGCGATTCCAACTCGGCAACGGTGGTCTTCATCTCACGCGCCAACTCTGCGATCTCTTCCTTGCCGTGAGGCAGGAATTCATGCAGCGGCGGATCGAGCGTCCGAACCGTCACCGGCCGTCCCGCCATCGCTTTGAAGATTCCGGCAAAGTCGCTGCGCTGCATCGGCAGGATGGTGGCCAGCGCTTTCTTTCGCTCGTCGACATCGTCAGCCAGAATCATGCGGCGCATCGCCTTGATGCGGTCCCCTTCGAAGAACATGTGCTCGGTGCGGGTCAGGCCGATCCCCTGCGCGCCCAGCGATACCGCATCGGCAGCATCCTTGGGGCGATCGGCGTTGGTGCGGATCCCGAGCCGCCGATACTTGTCGGCCCATTCCAAAAGCCGCAGATAACGGCGCGCGATATCCGACTCGGCTGCCGGTTTGGTCCCGCGGATCACGACCTCTTCGACCTCCGACGGTTGCGCTTGCATCTGCCCGACGAACACACGGCCGGTGGCGCCATCGAGGCTGATCCACTCCCCTTGCTTGATCGTACGTCCCGCCACCGTGATGGTCGCCGCCACGTAGTCGATGCCGAGTACCGCGCAACCGACCACGCACGGCTTCCCCAATTGGCGCGCCACCAACGCGGCGTGACTGGTCATCCCGCCGCGCGCTGTGAGGATTCCTTTGGCCGCTTGCATGCCGCCCACATCTTCCGGTGAGGTTTCCTCGCGCACCAAGACCACGCTCTCACCCTTGGCCGCAGCTTGCTTGGCTTCATCGGCGTGGAAAACCACCTTCCCCGTCGCCGCGCCGGGACCGGCAGGTAGGCCGGTCGCCAACAGTCGCCCTTCCTTCTCTGCGTTCCTCAACTCTTGGGAAGAAAAGACGGGGGCCAACAGATGCTCCATCGCTTCGGCGTCGATCCGCGCCACGGCGGTCTTGTCATCGATCAACCCTTCGTCGACCAGATCGGTAGCGATTCGAATCGCGGCCAGGCCGGTGCGTTTGCCGGATCGCGTCTGCAGCATGTAGAGCTGATCTTTCTCGATCGTGAACTCGAGATCTTGCATGTCGCGATAGTGCTTCTCGAGCGACGCCGCCACGGCCACGAACTGCGCGTACGCCTTGGGCATCAGCTCTTGCAGCGAGATTCCGGGCTTGCCTTCGACCTTGCTGATCGGCTGCGGCGTTCGGGTGCCGGCCACGACATCTTCACCTTGTGCGTTTTGCAGGAATTCTCCGAACACACGGTTTTCGCCGGTCGCCGGGTCGCGCGTGAACGCCACGCCGGTAGCGCACCCTTCGCCCAAGTTCCCGAACACCATGGCCTGTACGATGACCGCCGTGCCCCATTCGCCAGGGATGTGGTC
>CAZAHQ010000093.1:0-10129 GCA_964484415.1 uncultured Acidobacteriota bacterium
GCCGTTTCGACCGGAGGCACCTTCACGCCGGCAACGTCGGTCACGATCGCCGATTCGTTGAGATGCGTCGTGAGCTCTTGCATCAACACCAACACCGCATCCAGCGGAGCTGCCAACACAACCAGATCGGCATCGCGCACCGCGTCGCGCAACGAACTCGCACGCCGATCGCAACCGCCACGCGCCTGGCAACCTGCGAGTGCCGTCTCGCTGGAGTCCCACGCCGCGACTTGGAAGTGGTTGGGCCGCTGTCGCAGCGCCAGTCCAAGGCTGGTGCCGATCAGTCCCGTGCCGACGATTGCGACCCGAGTCAACGGTTTCGATCCGATGTAGCACTCGGTACGTTGCGTCCGACGGCGGGAGCGATGATGCGCAGCTCGCCCATCAGCATTGCGAAGTCCTCGGGGAGCAGCGCTTGCGGTCCGTCGACGAGCGCCTTTTCCGGCTCGGGGTGCACATCGATCAGCAAGCCATCGGCACCGCCGGCAACCGCCGCGCGGGCCATCGGTGCAACTTGGTCACGCCGTCCGGTGCCATGGCTGGGGTCGACCACCACCGGCAGATGGCAGATGCGCTTGAGCAAGGGAACCGCCGCCAGGTCGAGTGTGTTGCGGCTGGATGGCTCGTAGGTTCGGATACCGCGCTCGCACAACACGATGTTGCGGTTTCCTTCCAGATAGATGTACTCGGCCGACAGAAGCCACTCCTGAATCGTGGCCGACATGCCGCGCTTGAGCATGACCGGTGTCGAACAGCGCCCGACCTCTTTCAAGAGGTCGAAGTTCTGCATGTTGCGCGTGCCGATTTGCAGCATGTTGGAGTACTTGGCGACCAGTTCGACATTGCGTGGGTCCATCACCTCGGTCACCGTTTTCATTCCAAACTCGTCAGCCGCCTCGCGCAGGATCTTCAGTCCGTCCTCACCCAGTCCTTGCCAGGCATAGGGCGAGGTACGTGGTTTGTAGGCTCCACCGCGCAGTATCCGCACACCGGCGCGCGAGACGCTGCGAGCCGTGGTTCGAGTGATCTCGAGTGTTTCGACTGCACATGGCCCGGCCATCACCGCCACGTCGCGACCACCGACCGTGACGCCGTCGCCCAAATCGATGACCGTGTTCTCGACGTGAAACACGCGCCCCACGAGTTTGAACGGTTCGGTGACGCGCAGCGCTTCGTGCACACCGGGCATCAGCTCGAATTCGCGTGGATCCAGGCGCAACGTGTCGCCCACCGCGCCCAAGACAACGCGTGCCGCGCCGGTGGACCGATGCACATCCAAACCCCGTCGCACCAACGCGTCGATGACCGCTTTGACCTGGTCTTCGCCGGCGGTTGGTTGCATCACGATCACCATTACGGTTCCTCCGGCAATCTTCGGTCGCGCGTCCGGCGCTCCAACCGTCGCGTTTCGTCGATGATGCGCTCGAACAGGCTGGCCACGGCGTCATCCTCGAAGGGTCCCTGATTGTGGTCGCGAACGCGGTCCAAGATCGTTTGCTCGCGGACCGGGTCGTAGATCGGCAAACCCAACGCACGCTTGGCTCGCGCAATCACGAGCGCGGCGCTGGCCCGTTGACTGAGCAGCGTCAGCAACTGTTCATCGACCGTATCGATCGCTTGCCGCTGCCGGGCGATCTCTGCGTGTTGATGCGCCTGGTCTTTGCCGTCCGGCTTGGTCACGGCGCCCAATATACGGCCCCGGCGCCCCGCAGGCGCGGCGCCCCTGCGGCACCGCATAATGCGCCCCGCATGACCCTCACCCAAGCAGATCGGCAGCCCCTTCCACAGCGACTGGTGGCGCAGTGCGCCGCCTGGCGTGGAATCCCGTTTCGGTTCCAGTTGGAGAGCGCAGCAACCGGGCAGGGGACCGGACGATTGAGTGTGATGGGGGTCGATCCGTTCGCGGTCTTGACGGCGACCGGCCGGGACGTCGACTTCTTCCACGCCGGCCGCCATCAGAAGTACGACGCCGACCCGTTCGAGGTGCTCGACGCGTTGCTCGCCGAGTGGCGCTTTGATCGTCCCGACGATGGAACGTTGCCTCCGATCGCCGTCGGGTACTTCGGCTACGACCTCGGCCGTCACCTCGAACGACTCCCGCAGCGCGCCGTTGCCGATCAGGATTTTCCGGACATGGTGTTGGGATTCTACGATCGCTTCACGAGCTTTGATCATCAGAGCGGTGAAGCGCGCGAGGTCGATCATCGCTTTGGCAAGGCGCCGGCCTTGAGCGGCAGTCAGTACAAGCAGATCTTTCGCACGACGCCGCGCATGGCGGCAGCGAATTTCACGCGCGAGTCTTACGTGGCCACCGTACAACGCGCTCAACAGTACATTGCTGCCGGCGATATCTATCAGGTCAATCTCTCGCAGCGCTTCGCGGCGGTGTGGAACGGTGATCCGTACGCGTTGTATCGCAAGCTCAGCACGGTCAGCCCGGCGCCGTACGCATCGTTCTTCGAGCTCGGCAATCGCGCGGTACTGTCGGCCTCACCCGAGTTGTTTCTCGACTTGGAGAGTGACCGCGTCATCACGCGTCCGATCAAGGGGACGCGCCCCCGCGGCGAGAACGCACACGACGACGCGCGTTTGGCCAACGAGTTGCTGGCGAGTGTCAAAGACGAAGCCGAATTGACGATGATCGTCGACCTTCAGCGCAACGATCTGGGCCGCGTCTGTCTGCCTGGGTCGGTCCATGTCGTCACCGCCAAGACTTTGGAACAGCATCCCAGCGTCTGGCATCTCGTGGCCACGGTAGAAGGCCGGTTGCCGCCCGGCTCCGGACCGATCGATCTGCTCCGTGCTTCGTTTCCGGGCGGTTCGATCACCGGAGCGCCGAAGATTCGCGCCATGGAGATCATCGACGAACTCGAACCGACGCGCCGCGCCGTGTACACCGGCGCGATTGGAATGCTCCCCTTGGATGGGCGCATGACATTGTCGATCGCGATCCGCACGATGCTGCTGCACGGTACGCACGTCACGTTCCAAGCCGGCGGAGCGATTACCGCCGATTCCGATCCAATTGCTGAATACGAGGAGACATTGATCAAGGCGAGGGCCTTGGCCCGTTCGATAGAGTCGTCCCTACTGTAAGCGCCGAGCCAGATCGGCCCACTGTTCAATCACGGCAAAGCAACGTCAGCTCTCTGAGCGATGGAGAACCACATGCTCTCGAAGAAAGTCGAAGCGGCACTGAACAAGCAAATCAACCACGAGTTTCAAACCGCGTTCTTCTACCTCGCGATGTCCGCCTATTTCCGCTCACTGAACCTCAACGGGTTTGCCGCGCATGCCCGGGCGCAAGCCGAGGACGAGATGAGCCACGGGATGATGCTCAACGACTACGTCGATCGCCGCGGCGGTCGCGTGGTGTTGACCGGAATGCCCGATCCCCCCAAGGGTTGGAAGTCACCCGACGCCGCCTTGGAGGATGCATACAAACGAGAGTTGGCAACCGGTGAGCACATCAACTCGCTGGTCAGCCTGGCCTTGGATGAACGCGATCACGCCACGAACATGTCGCTTCTGGGACTGGTCACCGAGCAAGTCCAGGATGAAGCCTCGGCCAACGATGTGTTGCAGCGGTTGCGCCTCTTGAAGAACGCTCCCGATGGGTTGTACGTGATGGATCGCGATCTGGAGCAGCGCGCGGGCGACTCGGCAAAGCCAAAAGGCTAAGTACATCTGTGTGAGGGCCGACAGGTTCGGCCCTCATCCAAGAGCGCGATCGGGTGCTGGCGCGCCACGCAGCCACCTAGTTGCGACGAGCGGCGGTGCGCGAGGTGAAGAACACCAGCCCCGCGGCGCTGGCGATCAGCAGACTCGCCACACCGAGCGCATCGGTAACGCCGCGAAGGTCCCACAACAGGCCGATCATCAGACCGGAAGGCACACCCGCCAAGCCGAGCGTCATGTTGTACCAACCGAAGACTCGGCCGCGTGCCTCGGGTGGTGCCAGCGTTGCTACGTACGACTTCTCGGCCGGTTCCGCGATTCCGGAGGCGAAGGCATAAAGCCAGTAGACCGACACCGCTGCGAGTGGTGTGACGACCACGGCAAACACCCAAAGCAGCGCGGCCTGCGAGATCCAACCAACCAGCGCCACCGTTTTCGGCGCAACTCGGTCGGCGAGTCGACCTGCTTGCCACGAGACCAGCGCGCGAATCCCGTTGTAGGCCGCGTAGACCAGCGCCACATGCGTCAGCGAGAGATGTTCCCGCGTGAGTTTCAACAGCAGCAGCATATCGGCCGGTGTGCCCAGTGCGCGCAGGCCCAACCCAGCTAGCAACACGATCACGTCGAATCGCCGTGTGACCGGCACCGGACCGATCGCGCGAGCTGTGATCCGCTCCGCTCTGGCTGGTTCGCGCACGCCGATGTACAGCGCCAGCACAGCCAGCACGGCCGGCAGAAACGCCAGCGAGAAAATTGCACGCGGAGCGAGTCCCAAGCCAAGACAGAGTGCTGCTGCAAGTGGGCCGAGCATCGCGCCGGTGTGATCCATCGCGCGATGCAATCCGTAAGCGGCGCCCCTTTGCTCGGGTGCAACGACATCGGCGATCAACGCATCGCGCGGTGCACTGCGGACCCCCTTGCCGACGCGATCGAGGAAGCGGCAGCCCAGAACCCATTGCCAGGCGGGAGCCAGCGCCAACAACGGACGCGTCGCGGCGGTGATCGCGTATCCGGCGATCACCCACGGCTTTCGCCGCTCGGCGCGATCGGACCAACGACCGGAGAGCAATCGGATCAACGAGGCGGTGGTATCGCCAACACCCTCGATCAGCCCAAGCTGTAGCGCACCTGCACCGAGTGTGGCGGTGAGGAACAACGGCATCACCGGTGCAATCATCTCGGAGGAAACGTCGGCGAGCAGCGAGGTGACACCGAGTGCAACGACCGCCGCAGGGAGCTTGGGGCGCGATGACGACATGCGGTGAGGTTATCAGCGATGCCCGGCGTCTCGTATCCAATCAAGGATCGGGCTAGCATGTCGGCCGAATGATCCTGGTCGGAGACATCGGAGGGACGAGCACCCGACTGGCCCGCGCCCGCGTGGTCGGTCCGATCATCGAAATCGAATCGATCGCCGTGTACTCATCGTCGAGTTCCCCGCAAGGTTTCGAACCGCTGCTGCAGCGATATCTGCGCGAGCACCCCGGCAGCATCGAGTCGGCGGCATTCGGTATGCCCGGGCCGGTCGCCGACAATCGCGTGGTCACCACCAACCTGCCGTGGGAGGTCGACGGACATCAAATGTCCGTCTCGCTGGGAGTCCCCGTTCGGTTGCTCAACGACTTGGAAGCGGCGGCGCACGGTGTGTTCGTCGTGCCGCCGCACGAGGTCGTCACATTGCAGCCCGGAACGCCGGTACGCGGGAATCTCGCGGTGATCGCAGCCGGAACCGGCCTTGGCCAGGCGATCATCCTGCGGCAAGGCCACGAACTGGTCGTGTCGCCGTCCGAGGGAGGCCACACCGAGTTTGGTCCGCGCGATGAAGAAGAAGTGGCGTTGTGGCGATTCCTGCAAGCGCGATTCGGCCACGTTTCGTACGAACGTTTGGTGTCGGGCCCCGGGCTCGTCAACCTCTATGAGTTCTATGCGCAGCGTGCCGGTGACGCGAGCCCGCCGTGGCAAGCCGACGAAGATCGCGGTGCCGCTGTCGCGCGCGCCGCGCAGTCGTCACCGAATTCGACCAGCGGCTTGGCGTTGTCACGGTTTTGTGCAGTGTTCGGCGCCGAAGCCGGAAACCTTGCGCTCAAGGCACTGGCTCGCGAAGGGGTTTTTGTCGCCGGTGGTGTCGCCAAGAAGATTCTGCCGGTGCTGCAATCGAGCGCGTTCCTGTCGTCGTTCGCGGACAAGGGTCGGTATGCGCCGATGATGCGGCAGATTCCGGTGCGAGTCGTGACCGATGATTTGCTGGCGCTGCGCGGTGCGGCGCGCGCCGCCCTTTAGCGACGATACCGATCGTTGCTACTTCTTGCGTGGGTTCTCACGCAGGCCCGGGATCTCCCGCTTCGCTTTCTTCGGCTCGTAGTAATCGGGATCGAGCGGGCCGGGCAACAGGTAGGCGGTCACCGGTTCGCTTCCAGGCACCGTGAATGTCAGCTGATCGCCGCCGCCCAACGCGAGCCGCCGGCCGAGCAGGCAGCCCCCCATGTCGGGACCGGTCTGCTTGAATTCGAGTCCTTCGAAATAGCGGTCCAGATCGTTGCGACGAAAACCGCTGCTGACATCGCGGATCGCTTGTTTCAGCGACAGTCCGGCGGGCCACCAATTCCAGCCGAACACAAGGTGATCTTCGTACGCCGGTTTGTACCAATCGTTGCCATCGCCGGTAAGGAAGAAGGTGTCGATGTCGGGAATCAACGGGGGCGACGGGAGCTTCGGAAACGTCTCCCATGTGAGATCGGGCGCCGGATGGGTGAGCGAGAACCGCTCTCCCAAGAGCGTGATCACTTCCCATCTCTTGCCGCCGTCCAGTGCATCGACGCGCGAACCGTCCGGCAGGCGCAACCCGATCTCGATTCGGTTGTGACGCCACTGAACTGCGTCGCTCTCGGTGACGAAAGTGTCGTCTTCCGCCACACGTGAGTTGAAGATGGCCCACTGTCCATTGGGTGCAGCGATTTGAAAACCGCCCGGGGCCACCGTTGTGAAACCGAGCTTGTAGCCCAACGGTGTCGTCACGAAATGCCGATCGGCAGAAACGACCGATCCTGGCAATGTGGTCTTGAGCAGTCCGCCTGTGAGCGTCAGCGTGAAGTGTGCGCCATCGAGGCGCTGCACCGTAATGCTCGTCCCCTCGGGGAGGGATTCGAGATAGTCCGCCCCGGTCTTGAAGTGCTGTTCGGCACGAAACGCCGGCGCGATCCGTTCGCGACCATCGTTGACAGGTGGGTTGGGCTGCAGTTCCTGCGCTCGGGCCGAAAGTGGCTGTGCGATCAAAGACGGCAGAACCAGGACGGCAAAGGTGATCCATCGGCGATTTGACATGCCGGGATTGTACGGACCGGCGACGCGCCGGGCCATCCGGACGGGACATTCGGCTGCACTCCGACACCTCCTGCTGGGGGGATGCTATCCTCCGGCCCAAGGAACGATGATGACGCGCAACGTAAACCGAAGTCTCGACGAGTTGATCCGCCGCGGGCAGGACGCGCTCGACGCCGAGGAGTTTCAGGAGGCGGAGGCGTTTGCGCGCCGCGCGATGATGCGCGACCAAGCCTCGATCGAGGCGCGGCAGGTGCTCAGCTCCTCGTTGATCGAAATGGCGCGCTACGAAGAAGCGCTTGAAGTGCTCGACGAGATGCTCACCCTCGACCCTCATGACCCGGTGACCCATGCCGATGCCGGAGTCTGCTTCTTCATGCTGTGCGAATTCGAGAGGGCCGATGCGGCGCTGCAGCAGGCGCTCGAACTCGACCCCAAAGACGTCCAAGCCCAGTACTGGAAAGGCTTGAGCCTCGAGCGACGCGGTGAGTACGAACGTGCCGACGAGATGTTCATGCTCGCTCACCAAACGGACCCCGAAGGATTCCCGCGTCCGGCCCGCATGTCACGTCGCGAATTTCAGCGGGTGGTCGACGCGGCGATCGAGGAGATCGACACCGATATCCGCGAGGAAATGAAGAACCTCACGATCATCATCGACGATCTACCCACAGACGATGACCTCACCGACTACGATCCGCCGCTCGATCCGTGCCTTTACGGTCTATACGTCGGCGTCCCGCTGCCCGAGCGCAGCAATGCCGACCTGCCGCGCTTGCCGGACACGATCTACATCTACCAGCGCAATCTCGAGCGGGTTTGCAGCGATCTCGAAACGCTCCGCAAGGAGATTCGGATCACGTTGCTTCATGAAGTGGGCCACTACCTCGGCTATGACGAAGATGATCTGGCCGAACGCGGATTGGCGTAGACGACCGGGAGACGAGCGGGCGTCACCCCGTGCTTGGCAGCACGATCAGCGACGCACTGCGGTCAGCAACTCTTCGGTCTTGCGCAACAACGTGTCTTCGATGTTGATTCCCTTGTGAACCACATCTCTGGCGCCCAGAACGACGAGTTGTTGCCATGACGCGCCCAACAGCATCGTTTCGTCGCGGCTGGTGTAGATCAACACCGGAATATCGTGGCGAGGCAAGGCGCGCAACACATCGGTCCCCTCGGCGTCCGGCAACGTCAGATCCAGCACCACCAAATCGACGGGGCGTGTGGCTAGCGCGGCACGGGCCTCAGCCACGGTTCGCACACCGATCGTCTCGTAGGACCGCGACAGCGCCTCGGTTGCCAGGTGCAAGAAGAACTCGGTGTCCTCGACAACCAAGACCGTCGGCCGGCGAATCAACGCGCTCTCGGCATCGAATCGGTGACCACACGCGGGGCAGGCGACATGTTGAGCGTGCTTTCGCTTGGTGTCGCCGGTCGCCGAGCCGGTGTCCCAATCCTCCATCCGCAACATCGTGTCACCGTGCGTGGTGCGGATCACCGGCGGCGGCAACAACGTGCCGGGAACCCGGATCGCTCCGGTCACGCCGTGTGGCGCGGCGCGGAAGCGAATCGCATCGCCGCATGAAGAGCACGCCACCTCACCGCTCGGTGGAACGGTCGCCTCATGAATCCGTTGCAGGTCCCCGCAGGAGGGGCAGGGGATCTCGATGATGTCGGTGGCCATCACCGGGCAAGTTGGGTTGCGGGCAAGCTAATTGCCAGCCGATTGCGCGGCGCTCTAGGGCAGGAATGGGAGCGGGTCGACCGGTTCTCCCGACAGCCGGATCTCAAAGTGGACGTGTGGCGCGGTCGCATTCCCGCTCCGGCCGCACTCGGCCACGATCTCCCCCTGCTCGACTCGATCCCCCGCGGAGACCCGGTTCTTGCTGTTGTGGGAGTAATAAGAGGTATACCCATCCTCGTGATCGATGATCACCAGTCGGCCATAGTGGCCGCGTGATCCTGCAAACAGAACGCGGCCGGGGCGCGCCGCGCGGACATCGGTCCCGGCCGCCGCGAGAATGTCGACCCCGGCGTGGCTATGACTTCGGCGCTCCGCTCCAAACCGCGATCCGAGTGGCCCCTCGACCGGCCAAATCCACGAGGTTGCGGCGGAGCGGACCGGTTCGCCCGTCGAGGCGAGAGCGGGGACATGGGTCTGCTGTGTCGAGGCCAAGACGGGAGACGGCTGGATCAGCGTGACCGGCGTCAACGGTGCGCGATCGGGATCCCGATCGAATGGCTTGGGGATCGTCAGGCGTTGCCCTTCGAAGATTCGCCGCGGATCGGACAGGCCGTTGGCCGCGGCCAACTCGTCGACACTCACCGCGAAGTTGCGGGCGATCCGGTAAGCGGTTTCGCCGCGCCTGACGATGTGGATCACCGGTGCTGCGGCCGCGTTCGACGCGGAGTCATCGGCCGTCGCGTTTTCGATAGGAGATTCGGGGACCGGTACGCTCGGGGCGATCACACCCTTGGATCGGCGACCGCGCGTGGTCGAGCCTTCGGAATGCGCCGGACCGCCGGTCGAGGCACAGCCTGTCGCCAACAGGGCGGCAAACCACAGCACGCAGCGCAGTCGATTCATCACGGGGAGAGATCGTCCCCAAGGTCGAGCAACGCAACCGTAAAGGCCGAGAGGTCGGCGGGCCCGAGTGCCGCGACCTTGTCGAGCGTGCGCTTGGTGCCCGGATCGTTGAGCGTGGATTGCAGGCCGACGGCGGCCCGCAGCACGAAGCCGCACGCCACCAGATCGGCGGTCGGTCGTGCGCAGAGGACGAGTCCGTCTCGAACCGCAGGGATCGCAGGTTTGCCCAGTGCGATCAACGCGTTTGCGGCAGCGCCGCGGACGATCGCCCCATCGTTCCCGCGTGCCATCGCCAGCAGGGGCGTGGCCGCTCTTTCGCTTGCGGTGTTTCCCAACGCGGCACAGGCCGCGACCCGCACCCACGGGTCACGATGAGCCAATGCCGCAGGCGCGCGCGTCAAGAGCGACTCGGGATCGAGTGTGGCGAGTGCATCGAGTGCGGTTGCGAAAACCTTGCGGGTCAGTTCGGGGTCGGCGTCATCGCGATCCAACCAGGTTGCAATCTCCGTCGCGGCGTCACGCAACGGCAACAGCTTGGCGGCG
>CAZAHQ010000094.1:0-10117 GCA_964484415.1 uncultured Acidobacteriota bacterium
CAATACCAACGCTTGCCCCACCTTATCTAGATCGGTTGCAACACGTGTGAGGTCGGTGAGGCTTGCAAAATCGCGATCAGGGGTCGTTGCTCGCGCCAGCTTCGCGATGATCTGACTTGCGCGAGCCTTTGCACCACTCAGGATCGCATCGAGCTCCTTGCCTGTTGCAGCGACTTTGTGTTGTAACGGAGGCGCAACGGGCGCGTTCGATTGTGCCAAGGCTTCGGTGATCATCCGCCGCATCTCGGGCGTGAAGCTCTTGGCATCCAGCGTCTCGAGTTTCTCGACATGTTCCATCGCTTCCTTGGTTCGCCCCATCGCGCCCAAGACTCTGGCCAACTCTGCGTGCAACATTGGATCGTCTTTGCGCGCGCGTAACCCATCCTCGAACGCTTGGACGGCATCCGGGAAGCGATTTTGCTCGCGGTAGGTGAGTCCTACCCCGAGGTACGCCCATTCGTCGAACGGGTTTATCTCCAACTGCTTGCGAAACGCCACTATCGCCTCGTCATAGCGTTTCTGCCGTCGATAGCAGTCGCCCAGATAGTTGTGGGCATACTCGTCGAACGGGTTGATCTCGAGTTGCCTTCTCAGCGCACGCTCGGCGTCGGCGTAACGAGCTAACGCAAGATAGGCGCGACCCAGGTTGTTCCATGCGTAGGCATGCTTCGGGTCCTTCTCGGTCGCCTTGATCAGCGGAGCGAGCGCCGCATCCTTGTCGCCAGCCTCTAGCGCTTTGGCGCCCATGGCGTTGAGTTGATCGGCGCTCAGCGAATCAAGGAGCGCGGTGTTCCGAGCGCTCCCGGTGTGCGTCAGCCGCAGCACCTGCCCCTGATCGCGTTCGACGATCTTGCGCAGGCTGTTTAGTGCAGCGCTGCGACCATCGCCGCCCGTGTCACTGTTGAGCTTCAAGGCACGTTTGGCGAGGAGCTTTCCTTGATCGAGGCGATACTCCGACTCGTAGCTTGCAGCGTCGTTGGAGACATGCACCGGCAATGGCAACGACAGTTTGAAGTCCGGCGGAAGGGTGAGTTCGAGCGTTTCGCTGAACTCGATAGGGCTCGAGAGTCCACTGCGCAAGCCCTCGGCGCCGCTGTCGTCACCCTCACCATCGCTCGACTGTTCCATCGCTGTCAACGTAAGTCGGTGCAGCACGCGCGGGAGGTCGGCCTCGACCTCCTTTGCGAGCGGATTGATGAACCCGTCTTTTGCCAGCCGGTACTCGAGTACGAACGGTTTCCCCAGATCTGCCGGGTCGCTTGCGGTAACGCTCTTGATCTCCGCGCCGCTGACTTGACTCTTAGCCATCGCGTCCGCGAAGGTGCGCGCCACATCCTGGTTCGTTTCGTGGAACATGAGTCGATACACCATCTCCAGGTCACCACGCAGCTCGAGTCGCGAATCGAGCTGGATCGAGCCGGTCGCTGTGATCTCTCCCACGACACTGACCCGCGCGAACTGCTGTAATGGCGAACCCTCAGGCAGCTTGACGACTTGCGCGCCTTTGTCTTCGACAATCAGCGCTGTCCGCCCACGCATGGTCGGCACGAGGACCCCGAATGCAGCGACCGATGTGGTGGCATCCAGATAGACCCGCTTACCGTCGACAGTGACAGCGCCTATGACGTGATTGAACTGCAATGGCAGTGGAACATCCGGTTCACGAAGGTCGTGCCCGGCTTCGAGCAGCACCGGGACAGACGGTATCTCGGCCACAGCGAGCAAAGCATGGAGCAGTGCGTACTTGTCCTTGCAATCGCCAAAACCGTTCCTGAGAACATCACCAACCGGGTGGGGGCGGAAACCGTGACCGTCGAAGTGAAGGGCTGTATAGCGAATCGATCGCGCCACGTAGCTGTAGATAGCCTCTGCGCGCTCGAGTTGCGTCGACTTGCCGGCAATGAGTTGGCGAGCCAGCGCCTCGACCTCCGGCACCGGCTTGATCGACGCGCTGACGAGACCGCGGAACCAGTCGGCCAATTCTGCCCAGCTCTGGAAGCTGCTGACTGCAAAGGTAGCCTGTGGATCCTTCTGTTTCTTGTCAGGTGGGCCGGGGTGGGACATCGCCCAACGATGAATCGTTCGTCCGTTCGCTGTTTGCGAGGTGTGCTCCCCGCCACCGACGCGCAGCACAACAGCGCGTTCGGCCGGGATGTCCAGCACCACTACTTCGGACTGGGAAAACCAAGCAGTAGGGTAATGAACCGCCCAGAACTCTCCGGGCACCTCAGGATGATCAAGGCGCGTTTCGATCCGCCATTCGACCCGGTCGCCAACTTCGAGATCAGGTGTGGTCAGGACCTTGACCTTGCCGTCGCTCAAGCGTGGTGTTGCGCCGCCTGCTTCACCTGAACTGACCTCCCGTGCCTGTTCCGGCTGTGCTTCGACAACTCGCCCATCCTTCTTCACCGTCCGCAGATAGTCGAAACGCACGCTCTGGGTCTCTGACCGATACGGGACGATCACCTGACCCAGCATCTGACGACCTACCGGACTCGCGACTCGATAGCGCGCGACCACGAGCATTGATCCCGTACCGTCATTCTCGAACCGATAGACGGTTTCGAGGCTCTCCACCACGACGTCGGGGTTGTCTGGGCGCTCAACCGCGCTCTGATTCTCCTCGCTGCGCACAAGACCACAGCAAGAGCCGATTGCGACCAGGCCCGCCCACCACCACTTGATCGTCACATCCCCACCTGACAGGCGCGTTCGGTCGGCGTGCGCCCGACTAACGATAGCGCATGGGCGGCCAAATTGTCTTTGCGTTCAACGACCGTCGTCCGCGCCCGCGAGGGTGCCACGATCGAGCCGCGTCACAGGCCGAGCCACGCCACGCCGCAGACGTGTTGTCCCTACGATGAGCGCAGCGCCTTGGTCAGTATCGCGGCGGCGGCACTTTCGTTCGCCTGTGGCGATTCGGGCAACGTGAGTGCGGCGTACAGCGACTTCAGCAACGCCTTGCAGTTCTGCGCCGCGGCGAAGGCGCTGAGGTCGAGCGTCGTGCCGACTTCGACACCGGCCACCGCAATCAACTTCTTGACGAACCCCTCGAACGCCGACGGTGCGAAGTCTCTGCGGCGTACGATCGACAGCACCGCACTCGCGCACCGCTCGTCCTCGCCGAAGGTGAAGACCTGCCCGCGCGTCGCACTCTGTTTGGCGACGATCGCATCGAGGACGCGCGACTGGTCGGCAACGGTGAAGTTCTTATTGCGCGCCAAGAACTTGAGCAGGTCTGCCGTGTGAGCGGCGCTGTGAATCCAGCCTTGCGGCAGTTGATAACTTCGCAGGTCACGCTCGTTGGCAAAGTAGCTCAGCGCCACGTCGAGTAGGGCGCGATATTCCTCCGCCGACAGAAACGGCCGGGCCACATCGACGGCAGCCACGATCGAGAGGTTGAGCGCCGAAAATGACCGCGTGATCACGCCGTCGTTGCCTGTTTCGCCGACTCCGCGCGACAGGTTGCCCATCCAGACCCGCATCGCTCGTTGCATCGCCGCGGGGGAAACCGCGGCCTTGGAGTACATCCAATGTGCGCCGATCGAATAGCCGAAGTCGTCGCGCCAGCGTGGATCGGGGTTCGATACGAACGTCGTTAGCTCGTCGAACAGTGCATCGGCGTGAGCGCCCTCGGGCACCGCATAGTCGTGTTCGACAATCGACTGCCAGAACTCTGCGGGGTGCGGTGAAGCACTAACCGGGGCGGGGGCGGCAATCAGCAACAGGGCGGCAACGAGCATCGGGGGACCTCGCAAGTGACGCTCGGCAGTTTGGCATGCCGCGCGCCACTCGCGATCAACGCTCTAGATCTTTGACGAATGCTTAACAAGCAGCCGACCGATGGCGACGATCCGACTCAAGGGCGCCAAGAGGTGAAGGTTCCGTCGGTCTTGGTTTGTGATTGATGACAGGACCAGCACGAGGCCCCGGCGTCGGCGACCGCGCGGTCGCGGGTGTCGGCCTTGAACCCCTCGAAACCCCAGCCGCCGGTGGCTGCGAATCGTTTGGCGTTCTTCTCCATCACTCCGACGATCTTGCGTTTGCCTTCGACGACCGCGCCGTCGGCAGCGGTGGCGTCGAGCAGATCGAAGACGAACACCGACCCGTCTGGGTACTGTGTGCCGCCCGCCTTGAGCGCCGCGAGCGCCTTGTCGTTGGCGTAGATGTGATGAATGCCGCCGAACGGCTCGAACAGCGGATGTCCCGATTGAATCACCATCGACTTGACGTGGGTCCAGTCTCGGTAGCGATCGGGGTATGACACAGAGTTGTTGCCGGCAGCGAACAGGGCGGCGACACCAAGTGTCACGACGACAGCGGCGATTGAGAGTCTGCGATTCACGGACGGGTCTCCTCGGAAGCCGGCTTGATGAACCGCTTCCAGTTGGCTGAAATGAATTTCGGTTCGGCAGGCGAGTGTTCGGCGCAATCGAGGCGCAACGCCGAATCTCCGAACGGCAGATCGGCCAAGGCGCAGTGGTGTGGCCGGTCGGTGCCGGCGTGGACGTTCGGACGAAAGTAGGTGCAGCTCGGGCACATGCGTGATTCCTGCACGGCGCCCCGCTCGATCAGTGAACGGACGATCGAGAGGACCGCGCGCAGCAACACGATCCGCTCGTCAGGGCTGAGCGCGGCGGTCGCCTCGCCTAGAAAGTCAGGCCACAGCGCCAGGTCGTTGCCGAGCTTCTCGCCGCGCGAGGTCGCGCTCACCGTGACCTGACGCCCAAGACGTGTGCGTTTGGCGAGGCGTTTGTTTTCCAGCGCTGTGACCGATTCGGAAATCGTTGCGGCCGACAGACCCAAGCGGCTCGCGAGTTGGGAAATGGTGAGCGGCGCTTCGGCGAGTGCGGCCTGTATCTGTGCCTGGACCGGCGACAAGCCGTGCGGTGCAGCCGTGCGAAACAACTGATGGCGTGTGGCCAGTGCAATCTTGGCGAGGCCTGCCGACAGGCGCTGCTCCAGCGGTCCGGCAACCGACTCGAACGCTTCGGACTCAGGCTCTCGTTTCATTATTCGGACTCCAGTGCGAATATTTCGGAGTCCAAAGTATCGTGCGACACTGAGGCTGTCAAGCAAACAATTCCAGGCGTGCGGTCGAAAGTCAGGGGGCCGGTGCTAGGATCCCCGGACCATGAATCGATCCCTCGTGCTCGCTGCTCTTTCCGCGCTTCTTCTTGCTACCGCAACGCTCGCCGCCGAGTCGTCCAAGGCATTCGTCGGTGCCACGCTGCTTCCGGTTTCAGGCCCGCGCATCGACAACGGCGTGATGGTGATTGAAGCGGGCCGGATCAAGGCGATCGGGCCGCGCGCCACGACGCCCATTCCAAAAGGGGCGGTCGTGATCGACCTCACCGGCAAGACGGTGATCCCAGGACTCGTCGACACACACAGTCACATTGGTGGTGTCGGTGGCGCGGATCGCAGTGCGGCGCTGCAACCCGATGTGCGCGTCTATGATTCGCTGAATCCGCTCGACTCCGGTTTTCGCCGCGCGGTCGCGGGCGGTTTGACCACACTCAACGTGATGCCGGGCTCGGGCCATTTGCTCAGCGGGCAAACGGTCTACTTGAAGCTGCGCGGCGGGCGGACGATCGAGAGCCTGTTCTATCGGCGCGCCGACGGTCAACCGGCCGGTGGAATCAAGATGGCCAATGGCACCAACTCGATCGACGCGCCGCCGTTCCCCGGCACGCGCGGAAAGTCGGCCTCGATGCAACGCGAGCTGTTCGTGCGGGCGCAGGAGTATCGCGACAAGCTCGCTCGCGCCGGCAGCGACGTCGACAAGCGACCGCCGCGCGACATCGGGCTGGAAGCGGTAGTCGAGGCGCTGGAGGGTAAGCGCGTCGTGCACTTCCACACGCACCGAGCCGACGACATCATGACCGTGCTGCGCTTGAAGAAAGAGTTCGGTCTGCGCGTGGTGCTGCAGCATGTGTCCGAGGCGTGGAAGGTGGCCGACGAGATCGCCGCTGCGGGCGCACCATGCTCGATCATCTTGGTCGACGCGCCCGGCGGAAAGCTCGAGACCGCGAACATCGAGTTCGAAACCGCCAAGGTCCTCGAACAGAAGAAGGTGAACGTTGCCTTCCACACCGACGACTGGATCACCGACTCACGCCTGTTCTTGCGCATGGCGGCGTTGGGTGTGCGCGCTGGGATGTCGCGCGACGCTGCCTTGCGCGCGCTGACCTTGGCCGGTGCGGAGATGCTGGATCTCTCCGATCGGGTCGGCTCGCTTGCTGTCGGCAAGGACGCCGACTTCGTGGTGCTGTCCGGCGATCCGTTCAGCGTCTACACGCAGGTGCTTCAAACCTGGGTCGAGGGGCAATCGGTGTTCGATCGCAGCAAGCCGGAGGATCGATTGATGGCAGTCGGTGGCTACGGCGCCGGCGACGATCAGCAGCCGTACTTCTGCTGCATGGGGCGGGACGCACAATGAGGGCGCTCGGCATCGTTTGTCTCGCGTTGGCGTTCACGCCGGCTGTTGCACAGGTCGCGATCAAGGAGCGCATCGTCCACACCGTGGCCGGCCCCGCAATCAACGACGGCGTCGTGCTGGTCGAAAACGGCAAAATAAAAGCGATCGGCCCGGCGTCCAGCATCAACATCCCGAGCGGTTGGAAAACCCTCGAAGCAGCGGTGGTGACTCCGGGACTGATCGACGCGCACGGTACCGTCGGGTTGTCGGGCTTGCTGAATGGCAAGGACCAAGCGCACGACCAAGAACAGCTCGAAGGCTCGTCTCCGATTCAACCCGAGTTGCGCGCGATCGATGCGTACAACCCGCTCGACCCATTGGTGCCGTACCTGCGTTCGTTTGGCGTGACCACCGTGCACACCGGACATGCGCCCGGCGAAACGGTTTCGGGTGGAACGATCGTGGTGAAGTTGCACGGTACGACCGTCGAGGAAGCCTTGGTCCGCGCCGACGCGGCGGTCGCAGCCACGCTCGGCCCAGGTTCGTTGAAGGGCGAGAAATCACCCGGCACGCGCGGCAAACAGATGGCGATGCTGCGCGCCGACCTGCTCAAGGCCCAGGAGTATGTCGCCAAGCTGGCGAAGGCCAAACCGGAAGAGCCGGTGTCACGCGACCTGAAGTTGGACGTGTGGGCAAAGGTGTTGAAGGGCGAAACGCCGCTGATGATCACCGCGCAGCGTGCGCAAGATATCGACACGGCACTCCGGCTAGCACAAGAGTTCAAACTCGAGCTGTGGTTGGACGGCGCGTCGGAGAGTTATTTGTTGGCCGATGCGCTGAAGCGAGCCGGCGTTCCGGTGATTGCACGCGCCTCGATGATGCGCGCCGTGGGGGAGCAGGCCAACGCGACCGTTGAGCTTCCGGCTCTGCTTCGTAGCCAAGGCGTATTCATCACGATGGGTAGCGGCTACGAAGGGTACGTACCCAAGACGCGCGTGATCCTGTTCGAGGCGGCGCTCGCCGCGGCGAACGGGCTCGGCTTCGATGACGCGCTAGCGATGATCACGCGCGACGCGGCACAACTGCTGGGGATCGCCGATCGCGTGGGGACGCTCCAGCCAGGCAAAGATGCCGACATTGCATTGTTCGATGGCGATCCGTTCGAGTACACCTCGCACTGTGTCGGCACCTTGATCGACGGCAAACTCGAGTTCGAAGGGCATCGCTGACGATGGAGTATTGGCTGTTCAAGTCCGAACCAACGGTCTTCTCTTTGGCCGACCTGCAGTGCGCGCCCAAGCAAACCACCTGCTGGGAAGGCGTGCGCAACTACCAAGCGCGCAACTTTCTGCGCGATCAAGCCAAGCTCGGCAACAAAGTGTTGTTCTATCACTCCTCTACCGCCGAGCCGGGCGCCGTGGGGGTTTGCATCATCAGCCGAGAGGCCTACCCCGACCCCACGCAGTTCGACAAGCGCTCCGAGTACTACGACAAAGGTTCGACCATCGAGGCGCCCCGCTGGCTGTCGGTCGATCTCACGTTCGACAAGGCGTTCAAGCGAGTCGTCACGCTCGCGATGCTGCATGCCGAGGCGGGGCTGGCCAACATGCGACTGCTCCAGCGCGGCAATCGTTTGTCGGTGATGCCGCTGACGCCGAGCGAGTTCAAAACAATCGTCAAACTCGGCGGCTGACTGCGCCGAAATGGACGCCGGCACGCGATTGCGCGCCGGCGTCGATAGACCAAGCTCAGGGACAAGCCGCCGCGCGCAACTGGCCGCAAACCGTGCTGGCCTGCGGTCGATCGGTGCCGGCAGACGTCTTTCCAGCGCCTCCTTCACGACCACCTTGATTGGCGACAACGAGGTAGTACTCGTTCCCTGCTGCCGGTGTGAAGGTGGTGGGCGATGTTCGAGAGCAGCCACCGGCCAACGGTGCGTGTGTGTAGCTACCGCTGGAAGCGAGCGTGTTGAGATTGCCGGACTGAATCGAATACAACTGGCTGGGAAGCGAGGCTGAGTTACAAGCACTGCTCCAATTCGCTTGGACTTGTCCGCCACCCACCTTCGTGAACAGTGCGTTGTTCGGCACCAAGCCAGGCCACTGGGTTGTCTGGCATACCGGTAGACCCGCCACGCGTGACTCGACCTTGACCTGATCGATGTACCACCCTTCGTTGCTCGAAGCCGATGTGTCGGAGCCGAAGATGAACGCCAGGTAGATCTTCTTGCCGCGATAGCTCGTGAGATCGAAGGTCGTCGTGATCCACCCACCCGATGTGCCGTTGAAGGTCTGCTTGCCTTGGAGCGGATTGCAGAAACCGTTGCGCAATGCGCCGGTGTAGCCGCCGTTGGGCGTCACCGTCACATAGGTGTCCTGGTTGTCGTCGATGGAGTCGATGCCGACCTGTCCGCCGTCGGCACCGGCTTGAGTGTTGTACCAGTGCACCATCGTCATCGTGGCGTCCATCGCATCGGCAGGGATGTCGATACCGGGGCCGTTGGTGGAGTCTTTGCCGCCGTAATACAACCACGCGTACTCGCTCTTCGGATATTGCGTGCCGGGTCCGTTTCCGCAGTGATAGCTCTGACCGTGCGCCGCGTCTTTCTGGATCGTCTTCCAGTCATCCCTCCAGGTCACGTTGCACCCGAAGAGCGATGCGGTCTGCAACTGATGCGTCCAGCCGCTCGTGGGGAGTGGATCGAAGTCTTCGTCCAGCCAACTGCTCACCGCTGGCGGGAGATAGTTGTTGAGCACCGTCACGGTGAACGCTCCGTCGAGATCGCTGTACGTGCCCGGTGCGTTGGTGGATGAGACGTTGACCAGATCGAACACGATGTTGCTACCGCAGGGGAAAGTCGGATCGACGGTAAAACGATACGGCGTCGCGGCGGGACTCACGGCTCCACCGGCAATATCGCCATAGCTGCGCGACGACGGCTGCAGCACCGTGACACCCGGTGTTGCCGTGAACAATCGAGCCTGTACGCCGAGCGCGATCAGGCCACCCGCGTTCTTGAGTTTTGGTGTGACGTCGAACGTTTCACCCGGTTCGACGCTTCCATCGCCATCACCATCGACTTCGGTAAGCGGCAACACGATCGAATCGAAGATCACGATCGGTCCGACCGGATCGAGCGAGACTTGCCATGCACCGCGCGCGTAGCTGCCGGCCGTGAGTTTGTTAAGCGTGCCGGAGTATTTGAGATCGGTCACAACCAGACCCTTGGGCAGCCCATCGACGAACGGCAGGTTGATGATACCGCCGTCGGTGCTTCGGAACACACCGACATCGGTGCCGACATACAACTCGTTGCTCGACAACATCACCGCAGTATTGGCTGGGATGTTGGGCAAATCGCTGCCGCGCGCGACCCAACCGCCGGCTTCCGTCCATTCCCACAGGTGCGCCGTGCTGAAGCCACCCACGGTGGCGAAGGCACGCTTGGGGTTGGTCGGATCGGCGGCGATGTCGTTGATCCCGCGACCCGGCAATCCAGAGGTGATGTCGGTCCAGTTGATTCCGTAGTCGCTCGATCGCCACACGCGACCGCTTTCGGTTCCCGCAAACACGACGTTGGGAAAATTGCGATTGACCTCCAGCGCATACACCGTGCCCGATCCACCGGTCAGATCAGCCGGGCCACCAGGCGACCAGGAGTCACCGTTGTTGGTCGACTTGTACATCCGCTGCGAG
>CAZAHQ010000095.1:0-10108 GCA_964484415.1 uncultured Acidobacteriota bacterium
AAGTCCGTCGGAGTAGGGGTAGTGTCCTTGGTAGAAACTCGTGTCGTAGGACGCGGAAAGGGTGAGTTGCCCACCATTCGCAATCGGTGACGAGTAGTTCCACGCCAGATAGCCGCCACGATCCAAGGTCGATGCCCAAGGGTCGTTGAACAGCGTTTCATACGATGCTGTCGGGATCTGCTTGGTCCGCTGATTGAGATTCAGCTCCAGACTGTGCCGACGCCAACCCAGCTTCATGTATAGATGCCGGCGCTTGTCCTGATCGACGTTCCGGGCCCATCCCTCATTGTTCTGCGGTTGATCGAACTCCGGGAAGTAAAGATCCTGACCGTCGCTGCGATACACACTCGCCGAGATCAAGAGATCCAAACCTGATTTCAGCTGCCCTCCCCACGCGAGCCGTCCATCGTGGGTCCCAAAACTCCCGGTGCTCAGCTCGAGTTCGGAGCCGGCAAGATCGTCACCGCGACGAGTGATCACGTTGATCACTGCGAGAAAGGCGTTGGTCCCGTAGAGCGACGAACTCGCGCCACGGATCACCTCCACGCGGTCCACGAGGTTCATCTCTACCAGAGACTCGGTCCCGATGTACGCGAGGTCGGTCACGGCATCATTCACGCGATGGCCGTCGATCAGGAGCAGGATGCGGGTGTTGAAGTCGCCGGGGCGACTCACGCCACGCACGCCCACGTAGGTGTAGTTGCGGTCGTAGCTGATGTAGAAGCCAGGCACACCTCGCAGCAGGTCGGCCAGTGTGCGATAGCCACGACGAGCGATTTGGTCCGCGGTGACAACCGTCACCGACGCGGGCGCCTCATTGAGTGTTTGCTCGAAACGAGACGCGGCGAAAACCGAAGGGATCTCTTGAAACAGAATCGACTCGTCTGCGCCATTGGTCTGCGACAAATCAGCCAGAGCTGGCGCGACCGCCCCTTCGAGCAGCAAGCACACCGCGATCAAGTGGCGCGCAACACGTGCGGGATTGGCAACACCCATTCGCTCGTTCCCTTTGCCCGTCTTCGATCCGAATCGCGTCACGAGGGCGTATCGGTAGACCGATCCCTCGGCTTGACCCTGAACGGAGCCCTAGCGGGAAGCTAGGTTTGGGATTTGAGCCAAACAAGCGGCGGTTTCGCGCCGGTCGCGCGCCGAAGCGCGGGGTCGGGACGCGCTTGATCGAAAGCTCGTCCCCGACTTCGCAACTTGTTCGTGAAGCGCCAGGAATGTTCACGCCGACCCCTGCGGGCCAAACGGCGGCGGCCCGACCGGCCCCGGCGAAAAACTCCACTCCTCCATCTCCGACCACCCTTGCATCCGTGCCTCTCGAGCCGAGCCGCGTGACAACAGCGGCTGGAACAGATCGAGCGCGGCATCGAACCCCGGCTCCCACGGAAAGCGGCCGGCATCGTCGGGCCAGTAGCACTGCAATGTCGGCACGATCTTCTGGCGATAAAACCATTGCGACACCGCCAGGACCTTGCGTTGCCAATGCGGTTGCACCGCACCGAATGCGGCGGGGAGCGTGTCGTCTTCCCAGAAGCGAGCGAGGCGCGTGCCGCTGGAGAACGAAGGATGACCGGAGCGCAGCATGTCGCCCAAGGCGTTGATGGCCGACGCCATTTGGTTTGGGTGCAAGCCGAAGATCACCAGCTCCGGCCTGCGCAGCGTTTCGTACAGGCCGGTCGAGTAAGCGTAGGTCGGCGGCATCATCGGGGCCGATACGCTGGTGATGTGCCAACCGAAGTTCTTGATGTCGGCCTGGATCTTGTGGCCCATGGGATGTTGGTTGGGGTCCGGCCAAAACCTGCGATCCATTGACCCTCCTGAGGCCGCGCAAAAGCGGCGAGCGATCCAAGCGTGCCACCTGGCGCTGCACGCGGCTCTCGCTGAGTTCGCCGAGGGTTACCGCAGCGGGAAATCGCTGGCGGTTGCCCGCTCGGGCGTCCCCACGCACAATCGCGCGCGATGAATCAAACTCACTCACGGGTCGTGCCGGAAGGAAGTCGCGCCACGATTGCCGGTTTGGTGCGCGAACTCCTCGAAATCTCTCACTCGCGCGCCAAGGCGCTGGTCGCTGCTGGGCTCTGCCGCGTCGATGGTGCGCCGGTCGTCGATCCGGCGATGCGTCCCGATCCGGGAACTGAAGTTGCCGTGATGGACGCGAGCGGCGGGATCCCTGCGGCACCTAAGCGAACACTGTCAGGGCCTGGCTTCCGCGTGGTGCACCTGGACAAGCAACTGATCGTGGTCGACAAGGCACCGATGGTGCTGACCATCCCCGTTCCCGATGACGATGCCAACGACCCCTCCTTGGTGGCACGCGTCAGCGCCGCACTCGCGGTTGCCGGCCACAAAGAAATACGACTGTGGGTCGTGCATCGCATCGATCGCGAAACATCCGGGTTGGTGTTGTTCGCGCGCTCACCGCGTGCCTGGGACAAATTGCGCGAGCAGTTCCGTGCGCGCACACCGCTGCGCGAGTACATCGCCTGGACCGAAGGGGTGCCGTCTCCGCCCAAGGGCCGCTTGAATCACCGGCTGCACGAAGACGAAAAGTCCAAGCGCGTGATGGCGGTCAACCCGCGGCAACCGGGTAAGGATGCGGAGTTGGCCTACGCGGTAGAGGAGTCGCGCGAAGGAAAAACACCGCGAGCGCGCGTGCGCGTCCGCTTGACTACGGGACGTCGCAATCAGATTCGCGTGCAGTTCTCGGCCAAGGGTTGGCCCTTGCTGGGCGATCGGTTCTACGGTGCGCGCGATCGCGGTTGTGGGCGTACAGCGCTGCATGCCGCGCGGCTAGGATTCAATCACCCGGTCACGGACAAGCCGCTGTTGTACCAAAGCCCGTTGCCGGTCGATCTGAAGGCGCTCGATCGCGAGTTGTTCGCGAAGGTACAGGGACCAGGATCACAAAAAGGGGCGACGCCGAATCCGCCGCGGCAACCGCGGGCCAAGGATCTGAAGAAGCAGGCGCAGAAGAATCACGCCCGGCGCGAGGCGATCGCGATTGCCGAGCCGGTCGTGCCAAAGCCGGTCGCTGCCCCGCGCACGCGCCTCGCAACCAAGCCTGCTAGACCCCGAACAAAGCGTTGATGGCGCCTGGGTCGCCCTGACGCTTGACGCCGCGCGCCGGCGTTCCGGCCAGATGCTCCAAGAGCCACAACGACTCGATCGCCGCCTCGGCGTGACCAGCACTCGCGGCCCACTCGGCCGCGCTGCGCATCGTGCCGGCCTGACCGCGCATCGTGGTGAGCAAGGCGCCTTGCAGTTTCAAGATCGCGGCGGCGGCCTTCTTTCCCGCCTCGACGCCCGGTTGGTGGTAGGCGTTGACGTTGACCAGGTTCGCGTAGAAGCCGACGCTGCGTTCAAACAGTGCGATCAGCGCGCCCAGCGTCGTGGCACTCACTTCGGGCATCGTGATCGTGAGGCAGGCGCGCCCCTTGTCCATCAATGCGCGCCGCGTTCCCAACAGAAACGACAACAGGTAGTCGCCGCAGGTCACACCGGGCTCGACCTCGCGGGCGCGCGCACCGTTGCGATCGTGCAGCGCGGCGATGAACGTCACGAAGAAGTCGTTGGTGCCGTCGCGCAGTTGCTGCACGTAGGCGTGCTGATCGGTCGATCCCTTGTTGCCGTACACCGCAATCCCCTGTTCGACCGTGGCGCCGGAGAGGTCTTTCTCCTTACCCAATGACTCCATCACCAGTTGTTGCAGGTAACGCGACATCAACAGCAAGCGATCGCGATACGGCAGCACCACCATCGCCTTCTCGCCGCGACCGCGAGTGGCTGAATGCCACGCCATCGCGATGCGCGCTGCGGGGTTTTGCGCCACGTCGGGAAGGCGCGTGACGGCATCCATGCGGCGCGCGCCATCCAAGAAACCGTCGACGTCGTGGCCGAGCAGACTCATCGTCACCAACCCGACCGCCGAGGTTTGCGAGGTGCGTCCACCGACCCAGTCCCACATCGGGAAGATCTCGAGCCAACCTTCGCGTTTGGCGACCGACTCGAGTTCACTCCCCTCACCTGTAATCGCCACCATCTGCTTGGCGTGGTCGCATCCCAGTGCTTTCAGGTGCGCGACCGCCTCCAGCATGCCGTTGCGCGTCTCGGGAGTGCCGCCCGATTTGGAGACCACCACCACGATCGTGTCGCGCAGCGCCTCGCCCAGTCGGGCGAACGCGCGTGCCAACCCTTCGGGATCGGTGTTATCGAGAAAGTCGACGGCGAGCGGATCGCCGGGATTGGCCAGGCAGTCGGTGGCCAATTGCGGTCCCAACGCCGAGCCGCCGATGCCGATGTGCAACACGCGCGTGAACGACGCGCCGGGTCGCGGGCCGATGCGTCCGCTGCGCACCGCCGCACCGAAAGCTTGCAAGCGCGCGAGCGTCGACTTGATCGCCATCTGCAGTTCGGGGCGAGGGGCCAAGGCGGCGTTGCGCAGCCAGTAGTGCCCCACCATTCGCTGCTCGTCCGGGTTGGCGATTGCGCCCGCTTCCAACTGCTTCATCGCGTCGAACACGCCTGGGAACTTCGCGAGGATCGCCGTTTCGGCGGCTGTGTCATGAGGGATTCCCGAGAAATCGAGTTGGAACCCCAGGCCCGGGACGCTGATCAATGGCGGCAACACCGTGTGACTCATCTCGATCTCCTCGACGGCGGGGCCGCCCTCGCTTCTGGATGATATCGGTCGAACGATACCGGACTAAAGGGAATTGAGCCCCGGGCCGATACGAGCCCCCGGAGGACGTTCGCCGATGCCCCTTGCGATGACCAAACCCCACTGCCAGTTACTTCGTCAGGAGCGGGTCGACGACTTCAACCGCGTCGCGGCGAAGGAAACTCCGGACCTTGCCGACGCCAACCTGCGTGGTTGCGATCTGCGCACGGCCAATCTGAGGACAGCCGACCTGCGCGGAGCCTATCTGCGCTCGGCCGACCTGCGTGGGGTCGATCTCTCGGGTGCAATGCTCGACGGGGCGTCGATTCACGAAGCGAAGGTCAGCGGCGTGCTGTTTCCGGCCGAATACGACGCCGCCGAGATTCGTTTGTCGATCGAGTACGGGACGCGTCTTCGCTCGGTGGTCTCGCGTGCCAGGGCGATGGGCAACGCGCAGCAGCTGACCACTACCCAGGTGTGAGGGCGGCCCACCGCCGGGCCGCCCGATCATCGAAGGCTCGTGTCGTCAGGGGCAGACGGGCGGTGTCGGTCGCACCACCTGCTGGCTGTCCTTCCCCAGCGGTCCAACGCAACTCGCGCCATTCGACGCGGTGCTGTCGTACCAGAACGCTTGACCTGCCGCCGGTGTGGTGGCGTCGGTCCCTTGTGAGGTTGCCAAGTTCTTCACGATGCAGGTCTCGTTGTAGACCCACGGCGTGACAACGGTTCCGCGATACAGGTTGTAGGTGATTCCCGCGCCACCCACATCGGACCAATCGAAGATCGTCTTGGTCGTGAAACGCGCCGTTGTACCGGTGTCGCGCGGGCGCCCCTTGGCGGGATCGGTCGGGAAGCAGTCGGTGCCGTCGACTTGGCCATCGCGATCTTGATCGGCCTGATTGACGACCCACGCTTCTCCCGCGTCGGCTCGGCCGTCGTTGGACCCATCGCCGAATACCGACGGCGCAACCACTTCTTTGTTGATCGAGCCGTCGAAGTCGGTGACCGCCAGCCAATACGGACCGCCCAACGCATCGCTGGGGATTTTTCCTCCGCCGAGTTGATCGAGCGTGGTGCGTCCGTGAGTCAGTTGAGACACCGGCAGCACGGCCAGGTCGGCGACGGTGGTGCCAGCGGGGATTCGCGCGCCTGGGAGGACAGAGACCGCGCCGGCATCGGTGCGTGTACCGGTTGGGCCATCGGCGCTCGGCGCGCCGAACAACAGGTCGGTTGTTCCGTCGTTGTCGTAATCGGCCATTACCGTCGTTTGTCCGAGCGCGACCCCTGCGGTGGCACCGAAGAGCGACAACCGCGCGGGTGTTGGGAAGACCTTGCGGTTGACCGAAGTCCAATCGGCGCGGCCCAGCACGATGTAGCCACCGCCGGCTGTATTGCGCGCCGCACCGCCGGGAGCCGCTCCCTGTCCGGGTGCGCCGATCAGGATGTCGGAGATGGTGTCGCCGTCGTAGCGCGCCACCGACAGTCCGGCTCCGATTCGATCGTCCGGAGATTCGCCGTAGAACAACGCCGCGTACGAGGTATTGATATTGAGGTCGATGGTGACGTTGGCGCCGCTGCGGCCCGCAACCACGTAGACCTCACCGGCTGCCGACTGATTGTTGGCACTGCCGTCGGCATCGGGTGAAGCAAGCACCAAGTCTTCCTTGCCGTCACCGGTCACATCGCCGGCCGCGATCCCCATGGAAAGATGATCGTTGTCGTTGACCCCCACGATGTAGGCCTGGACGTTGAGCGTGAAGGTGTCGATGACAAAGCCGGTGCCGATCGTCTCGGCCTTGGCCACGTAGGCCACGCCGCCATCGAACACGAAGCCGTCGGCATACGGTGCGCCGATTGCAAGATCTTTGCGTCCGTTGCCATCCCAATCGACGGCGGCGAGCGTCATGCCGATACGATCGTTGTTGATCTCGCCCTGGATCGTCGCGTTGGCACTGGATGACAGCAGGTCCTTTGTCGCCGGTAACGACGCACTGCCGTAGATGATGTAGACCTTGCCCATGTCGGTGCGGATGTTGGGTGTGGTGCGATCGGCGTACGGTGCGCCGGAAATGATGTCGGTGCGGGTGTCTCCGTTGATGTCTGCCGCTGCCAGCGAGTAGCCGAAGCGATCGCCGGCGGCAGCACCGTAGATTTCCACATCGGCACGTGTGGTGAACAGATCTTCGTTGGCGTTGATCGGCCCGTACCAGATGTAGACCGCCCCGGCATCGGCGCGGTTGTTGGTTGGGCCGTCGGCATACGGCGCGCCGAGTGCGAGGTCCTGCGTGCCGTCACCGTTGAAATCGGCGGCGACGCCGCTGTACGCCGTGCGATCGCCCGCGTCTTGACCGTACAGCGCGATACCGGTGGTATTGAGATCGCGCACCAGCGTTACGCAGGCGTTGCCGACACCGTCACCGTCGGCATCTTGCTGCGTGGTATTGGGAACAACGGCGCAGTTGTCGGACGCATCGAGTACCGTGTCGCCGTCGTCGTCGGAGTCACAGGCATCGCCGGTGCCGTCACCATCGAGGTCTTGCTGCGTGGTGTTGGAGACCCCGAGGCAGTTGTCGTCGCAGGCGACCCGATTGCCGCCCGTGCACTTGTCGACGGTGCCGTCGCCATCGTCGTCGGACACGCTGTCGCCGTCGGCGTCGGCCTCGCACGCATCGCCGGTGCCGTCGCCGTCCAGATCGGCCTGGTCGGGGTTGACCACGGTTGGGCAGTTGTCGCAAGCATTTCCGACGCCATCGACATCGGTGTCGGTTTGCGAGGCGTTCGAGACGCGAGGGCAGTTGTCTTTCAGATTGCGCAGATTGGTTCCGTCACCGTCGGCATCGGTTGGCGCCACGACCCACGCTTCGCCTGTTTCGGGGCGATTCTGCGTGCCGTCGTTGTCGCCGTCGCCGCCGTCGGCCCCGATCACGATTTCATCGAGTCCATCGCGATTGACGTCGCCCAGTGACATGCCGCCCCCCAGATCGTCGCCTGAGTCTGGTGAGAGCAGTGCAGTGATCGGCTTCCCGCCGGTTCCATTGAGTAGATCGACGGAGCTGGAGGTACGGATATCTCTCCAACGGAACACGACCGCTTCGCCGGCATTCGCGCGCGTTCCTTGCGAGCCTGCCGAGAAGGGCGCGGTCAGCACTATGTCCAGCGTTCCATCGCCATCGAACTCGCCGATGGCAACCTGTTCGCCCAGATTGTCGCTGGTGCGCCGGCCGTAGATCACCGTGTTGGCGACGGTGTTGACAGCTGCTGTGGTCCAGGTGGTGCGGCCGTACACCGCATAGACCTCGCCCGCACCGGTGCGCGTGTTGGTCGGACCCGACCCGCCGGTGACACCGATCAACAGATCGGCCGTGCCGTCCTGGCTCAAGTCGCCGATCGCCAATCCAGCCGGTAATCCGTCCGCTACATCGACGCCGTAAAGATACGGGGCAGGATTGCTCGACAGATTTCGCGAGCCGCCGGTGGTAATTGCGCTGCCACCGAAGATCAGATGCAACTCACCGGCGCCGTCCTTGGCGTTACCTGGCCCGTCGCCTGCTCTGGCGCCGGCCATGATATCGACCGTGCCGTCGCCGTTGATGTCACCGACAGCAACACCGTTGCCGAGTCGATCGCTTTCTTCCGCTCCGCGAATCAAATAGTCGGGGGTCGCCGTGTAGTAATCGCGAACACCGCTCATTCCGGCGGCGCCAAATCTCACCATCGCGGCGCCGTAGATGATGCGCCGGATGCCGACGTCGGGAACCGAGTAGTTGGGCGCTCCCATCACGATGTCTTTGATGCCGTCGGCGTTGACATCCCCCCACGCGAGGTAGCGGCCGAGGTTGGTGCCGTTCCACTGCCCGATGGTTGTCGCCGTCGCATTGGGGACGTTCGGCGTGCTGGCGACGTAGGTCAGGATCTTGTTTGGCCAGGTGGTTCGGCCCGCGAACATATAGACGCGCCCGCAGGCGTCGACGAGATCATCGATCGTGCCGTCGCCATCTGTATCTTGCAGCGACACGGAGCAGTCGCCGCGGAACGCGCCGACGATCAGATCGGCTGTGCCATCGGCATTCACGTCGCCGACGGCCAAGGCACGCCCGAATTCGTCGGACGCGCGCTCACCGTAGATCACCACATCGGGGTTGGAGAACTTGAGGTCTTTCTTGCCGTTGGTGATCTTGCCGAAGATGATGTGGACCTCGCCCGAATCGCTGTCTCTGTTGGCGGTGCCGTTGAACTCGGCGTCTCCCAGCGGTGCGCCGATGATCAAATCGGGCTTGCCATCGCCGTTGATATCGCCGACGGCGACGGTTCGCCCCAAGTTGTCGAGGTTGTCGCGTCCGTAGACGACGTAAGACTGCGTGTCGGTCTTGAGGTCGATATCGCTGATATCGCATACATCGCCGATGCCGTCGGAGTCGGCGTCGGCTTGATTGGCGTTGGCTGCGAACGGGCAGTTGTCATCGCAGTTGACGGTGTTGCCGCCGGTGCAGGGATCGAAGGTGCCGTCGCCGTCGGAATCGAGCTTGCCGTCGTTGTCGTCGTCGGTATCGCAGGGGTTACCAGAGCCATCACCGTCGGAATCGAGCTGGTCGACATTGGCGATCGTCGAGCAGTTGTCGCAGGCGTCACCCAACCCGTCGAGGTCGGTGTCGAGTTGGCTCGCATTCGCCGTGTTGCGACAGTTATCGCAGAGGTTGCCGATTGCATCGGCGTCGGCGTCGGCTTGATTGGCATTGGGCGTCAACGGGCAGTTGTCATCGCAGTTGGTGGTGGCGCCTCCGCTGCATGGACCGCCTCCGACGAAATCGTCGACCACGGTATCGTTGTCGTCATCCGGGTCGCAGGCGTTTCCGAAGGCGTCTCCATCGGTGTTTTTCTGGAACCCGTTGAACAGCTCGGCCGCCGTCGTGGTGCCGCTGTTGTCTGCATCGCAGTTTGCGAGGCTGGCGTTGCAATCACCGTTGTTGACACCGGGGCAGTTATCGCAAACGCTGCCGACCTTGTCGGTGTCGGACAGGACACCGTTGGTCTCGCGCTGTTGCGGGTTGCACAACGTGGGGCAGTTGTCACAGGCATCGCCGATTCCGTCATGCAGATCGATCGTGCGAACCTGTTCGCCCGGATCGACCGTCCCGTCCAGGTCGGTATCGATCCAGACACGTTCGCCCGGGTCGATCTCCTGGTTGTTGTTCAGATCTTCCAGCGGGCACTCTTGAGTCGGGATGAACTGGTCCAGATCGGCCTGTGTCGGATTGGCCGCGGTGGAGCAGTTATCACAAACATTCCCGATGTTGTCGCCGTCACTGTCGGCTTGATTGAGATTGGCCAGATTGGGGCAGTTATCGCACGAGCTGCCGACGGTGTCGCCGTCCTGATCGTCCTGGTCTGAATTCACGATCGATTGGCAGTTGTCGCAGGCATCGCCCGCACCATCGCCGTCTTGAT
>CAZAHQ010000096.1:0-10108 GCA_964484415.1 uncultured Acidobacteriota bacterium
GTATGTGATGCAGGACGGCGCGAAGCCCGCCGGAATCATGCTGATACTGAAGGACCGCGGCTCGATCGCAGCCTTCGAGCGCAATTTGAAGGAGGCCTCGCGCCTGGCTGCGATTGGGGTCTTGACGCGCAGCATCGCGCACGAGGTGAAGAACCCGCTGGGCGCGATGGGCGTGCATCTGGAGCAACTCCGCCGCCGGCTCGCGCGTGTCGAAGCCGATCCAACGACGGAAGAGCGGATCCGCGTGATTCGTGAGGAGATCGACCGGTTGCACGAGATCCTGCGCGAGTGGCTCGGACTCACGGCGCCCGAGGACCATACCGCGGGCGAAGCGGGGGTCGAGGAAGTACTCGACTCGGTTGCGCGATTGTTGCGAGTCGAAGCGCGCCATCAGAACGTCGAGTTGATCGTGGAACGGGCCGGTGAACTCGGGGCGGTGCCGCTGGCTCCTACGGGGTTGCGACAAGTGCTGTTGAACCTTGCGCTCAACGCACTCCAAGCGATGCCGCTCGGTGGGCAACTGCAACTGAGTGCCCATCGTGAAGGTGATCGTCTGGTGCTGGATGTACGTGACTCGGGTGTAGGAATCCCGGACGCGATTCGTGAGCGAATCTTCGACTTTCACTTCACGACGCGAAGCGACGGCAGCGGTTTGGGACTTCCGATCTGCAAGCGCCTGGTGGAGGCGGCAGGTGGAACGATCAGCTTCGAATCCAGCCCTGGAGCCGGAACCGTGTTTCGGATCCAGCTTCCGACCCGGGCTAGCCTGCGACAGGCGGAGGAGGCGGTGTAGTCCTTCTCAGTTGCAGCCGCAGCGCACCAGCGGCTTGCTGCAGACAAAGCAGTAACCGTTCTCGCTAAACCACTGCCTGATCTCGTCTTGCCAGGCGTCGACGATGGCGATTCTCTCGACGTCGCTGAACTCCGCTTCGTTCAGCCACAGTCGCATGTTGTCCAGGCTGCTGTGATAGGCAGTCAGCAACTCGAAGATGCTGCGCGGCTGCTCGCGTACGGTGCTCTCCATGCTGCTCATCGAATCTCCTTGGTCCACGCCAGCGGTCGGTGAGAAGGTGACCCCCATCGCGGCCAAAAGAAAGCACTGGGATAGGAAATTGCGGAGAGGGCGCCGCAGCGAACTCCCGGGTGGGCCCCCGCCGCGGCAGTGCGCCGCGACGGGAGGTCCCGAAAGTGGCGGAAGGGGTGGGATTCGAACCCACGTTACGGTTACCCGTAAAGCGGTTTTCGAGACCGCCGCCTTCAACCACTCGGCCACCCTTCCAACCAGGGTCTCGAAAAAGCCGGCAGAGTGTACCCAAGAGTTGGTCGGAGGTCACGACAGCGAGGGCGATTCCTGATCGTTAGACGTCGGAATCCTTATCGGGTGAGGTGTCCGATCTGCGGAATCGCCGCGAGTCGCGCGGAATGATCGTGCGAAGCGGGAACAATGACTCTGCCAGCCAACCCACGACCAAGAGCGCCAACCAGCCAAGCACCAGAGCAACCCCCACGAACAGTGGCGGGTCGTTTCGGAATCGGAACCAGATCCAAGCCGAGAACCCGAGCAGCGCGATCAAAAGCGTCATGTCTCGGCCCCAACGCGCGGCGTGCGATGGGGCGAGTGTGGCCCGGCACCATCGGCATCCGATGTTGCGCCATGGCGATGTGAACAGCGGCCTCAGAGGAGTGAGCCGGCCGCCGCATTCTGGACATGTCGCCATGGCTTGCCCCCAAGGAAGTTGAAGTCTAGAGAATGGCCACTTGGTGGTAAACCGACATCGCTAGCGTCTCGGTTTCCCGCGCCACCGTGTGCGCAACCAAACCCTCAGCGCCAACGCGGCCTTCATGACGCGCGGCACGCGTTGCACGCGATCGGTAGGAAAGCCAGCGCGTTGAACGCGAGTCAAAAGATTCGCGTAGATGGCGCGCATCACCTCTGCCGCGCAATACGGCTGCGGGTCGTGGACGATGAGGTCGCCCGCGTGGTCGAGCAGCCGACGTGCTCTGTCGGCTTGAAACCCGAGATACTCGCGGCGCTTCGCACTCGATCCGAAGATCGCCTCATGCTCGTCCAGTCCAAACCGCTGTAGCTCTTCGGTTGGAAGGTAGAAGCGGCCGCGGCCTGCATCCGGCCCAAGATCACGCAGGATGTTGGTGAGTTGCAATCCGTTGCCCAGTTCTGCGGCGTACTGATCGGCGATCTCATCGCTGCGTCCGAAGATCCGAACGCACATGCGCCCGACAGCTCCCGCCACCAGATCGCAGTAGAGGGCGAGGTCTTCCCAGGTGGCAAACCGCCGCGGCGAGAGATCCATCTCGACGCCACGAAGCACTTCTTCGAACAACTGTCTTGGCAACCCGAATTCGCGCGCGGCTGCCGCAGACTGAATCGCGACCGGATGGGTTGCGCTGCCGTCGAACCCACGCGCCAACTCAGCTTTCCACCAGGCCAAACTTCGCGCCGCTTGTTGCGTATCGGCGGCCTCGTCGGCGGCGTCATCGACAGTGCGGCAAAACGCGTAGACCGAGATGATCGCGTCACGACGCGCGCGTGGCATGGTCAAAAAGGCGTAGTAGAAGTTGGTGTTCGAGGCGCGTGCGAGGCGGTTGACGTAGCCGAGGGCGCAACCGCGATCGAGTTGCGTCGGCTCGCTGCTACGGATTGGAGCGGTCTGCGTCATTGGCGTGCTCGATGACGCCATAGCGACGCGAGGATCAGCCCGACACAGATCAAGAGGGGGAGTGGATCGAGCCAATCGCCCCAACGTGCGTAGATCGTCGGGCTGCCACTTCCACGCACCACGGTGTGGATCAACGTTCCTGGCTCGAGTCGCAGTTGGCCCTGTTTGCCGCGTACGAAACCGTCGATTCGACCATCGGGCAGGATGAAACAAGAAGGGCCGGTGTTCCCCGCGCGGATCATTCCCACGCGCGACTCGACAGCCCGGAGTACCGACGCAGCCATCTGATTGTTGCTCACCGCCCAACCGAGCCAACCTTCGGAGGTGATGTTGATGAAGACCTCCGCGCCGTTGCGCGCCGCCTCCCGCGCAAGCCACGGGTAGTTGTTTTCGTAACAGATCGGCGTCCAAATCGGCATCGGGCCACTCGCGATCGGAACGGAGAGTGTCCTTCCCCCACTTCCGGAGAAGCCATCGGGCGCGCTGCCCCAAGCGCGGCGCGTCAGTCGGCGCACGAAGTCGCTTGCGGCAGGCCAGATCCTTTCCAGCGACGGGAGCACCCGGCGTTCGGTGAACGGGAAGAGCACGACCTTGTCGTAACGGCCGACCGTCTTGCCTTCGGTATCGACGACGAATGCGGAGCAGGTCGGCCGGCGTCCATCGGGCCCCGTGGCTTGCGTTCCAAACAGCAATGGAGCGCTTTTCGTGCGCGTCAGGAAGGCGACGGTGTCTTGATAATTCTTGTGCGTCTCGAACGGGAGGAGGATCGCGTTCTCGGGCCAGACGATTAGATCGGCGCTGCCGGGAGCGACCGCCTCGACCGTCATCTGAGTTTGGACTCGGACCGCGTCCGCGGTCGCCTCCGGCGTGTGATCGACACTCGGTTGGATCACAGCCACGCGCGGCCCCGGGGTGTAGTCGTCATGATGCAGCCGCCAACTTCCGTATCCGATCAAGAACGATATGACCGCCACGCTGGCGGCCACGCCGCGCAGCAGTGTGCGTCGGCTCCCGACACCATCGAGTCGCAGCCGCAGCCAATCGGCAGCGACGGCAAACGGGATCGTCCACAAGAAGCTCAAGCCCGCCGCCCCGATCAGATCAGCGGCTTGGATCAGGATTGGATAGTCATAGAGAAACACTCCGGACTGGTACATGTTGCAGTCGCCGACCCCGAGTGGGCGCAAGTACTCGCCAGCGCAAAGAGCGAGCGGCAACACAAGCACCAGCGGAAGCTGTGTGCGGCGGACCAAGAGGCGCGCGAGAATCGCCGCGAACACGTAGTTCCAGGTCAGGATCGCCGTAAAGAAGACCCCGACATACCAACCGAACTTCGCCATCGTCCAGTGCGAGTACATAAAGGCGAGCAGATGCCCTGGCATCCACCCGAGAAACGGCGCGCGCCAACGCTCAATCACCGCGGGAAGCGCCAGCACCACCCAGCCGATCCCCAAAAGCGGTCCGGCCGCCGGATAGCGCAGCGCGACGACGAGCAGCAGGCCGCCGATCATGGAAATTGCCAGTGCCTCGGCGCGGCGCCGCCAGCCGGGAAGTGCAACGCTAGGGGTGACAACGTTATCGAGAGTCACGGTTCCGATATTCACACGGAATACCCTTCCCAGCGTTTGAGTACCAAGCAGGAATTCGTACCGCCAAAGCCGAAACTGTTCGACAGCGCGAACGGGATTTCATGCGCGCGTCCTGGCTGGGTGGCGAGGTTCAAGTGTTCGGCCCCTTGATCGAGCGTATGCACGTTGAGGTTAGGGGCCACGAAGTCACCCCGCATCATCATCACTGAATAGACGACCTCCAGACTACCCGCCGCGCCGATCGCATGCCCGGTCGACGACTTGGTCGAGGAGACCAAGGGCTGGCGTGTTCCAAACACCGTCTTCATCGCAGCCGCCTCTGAAAGATCACCCTGCGGCGTCGATGTCCCGTGGGCATTCACATACGCGATCTGCTCGGGAGCGAGTTCGGCGTCGCGGAGGGCGCGACGGATTGCATCGGCGGCTCCCTCGGGCATCGGAGCGACCATGTCGTAGCCGTCCGAGTTGCTGCCCCAGCCGACAATCTCCGCGTAGATCGTCGCACCGCGGTTCAGCGCCAGCTCTAGTTCCTCCAACAGCACCACGCCAGCACCGCCACTGATTACGAATCCATCTCGATCGCGATCGAACGGGCGAGAGGCGAGTGTTGGGTTCTCGACGAATCCACGCGAGAGTGCGTGCATCGCGTCGAAAGGCCCGGCGTGAATCCAGTCGATCTCCTCCGAGGCTCCGGCCAGCACGCGTTCGTATCGCCCGCTGCGAACATACAAACTGCCGATCCCGATCGCATGAGAGCCGGTGGAGCAAGCCGAGCTGACGGACCAGCTTTCACCCAACGTACCCAAGGCAACGCTGACGTTTGCTGCGGCCGTCGAGCCCATCACGTGCGGTACGGTGAAGGGATGGACGCGGCGCGTCGACCGCGCCCGTTGCAGCGCCTCGGCCGATGTGAAGTTGCGCAAGGACGATCCTGTTCCCGACCCGATCAAGACCGCGATGTTGGTGCCGCGGACGTCGCTGGGAAGCAAGGCTGCGGTGCTCAATGCCTCATCGGTGGCTCGCAGCGCCATCAGGGCGCACGACGACGCCGACTTCTCGATCTTGCGCGTCACGAGCGGTGACGGCGGCTCGGTCTCGGGAAGTCCTGCAATGTGCGATGCGATCCCGAGTTCCTTCCAGGCTGGGACCGACACGATCCCTGAGCGCCCCACCCGCAGAGACTCTTCGATCGCCTGCAGTCCCGTGCCGATCGACGATACGGCGCCCATCCCCGTGATCACCACCCGTTTCAGGGCCGCCATCTACTGAGTTCCCCCCGGGCAGCGTGATAAGGCCGGCACTCGTCGCTGGCGCCCGCCGCTGTTTGCCCTGCGCCCTGTTTGCGTGGTTATCAAGCGCGCCAATATACAAGGGTCCTCCGGTCGCCACGGCTAACTGGATCCAAGTCTGGACAAGCCTTGGTGCGGTCGTTAGACTCCCTGAGTCGCCAAAAACCCTCGTGCTCGACGCGCCAGGAGGAGGATCCGCTACATGTCGGCCAACGAGCTTCACAAGACACAACAGGCCCCACAGGCTCAACAGACTCACCGGGCCACTCAACCGTCAATCCAGCCCAGCCCGTCTCCAGCCCAGCCTTCGCCCGCGGCGCCGGAGTTCACGGTGACCGCTGCCGCCGTCGCCAAGCTGCGAGCGTTCCAAGCAGAAAACCCAGAGTTCGTGGGTAAGTCGTTCCGCGTTTTCATCGAGGGCGGTGGCTGCTCTGGGTTCAACTACGGGTTCGTCTTCGATGACGTCCAGGCCGAAACCGATTTCACGTTCTTGGCGGAAGGGTTCCCCGTCGCCTGCGACCCGGCATCGATGCAGTACCTGCGCGGCGCAACGGTCGACTTCGTCGAGGATTTTCAGGCGAGCGGCTTCGTGGTTCGCAATCCGAACGCCAAGACCAGTTGTGGCTGCGGAAGCTCGTTCGGGGTCTGACCCGATCGATCCAACCTGATTGTTCGATTCGGGTCATCGGTGACGGTGACCCGATTTGTTTTTCTATCGTGTCCTGACCCCACTCAATCGCGACTTCCCAGCGCTTTGCTATCCGCTGCTCGGAAGGGGAGTACGCGGCCTCGCAATTCGTGACGTTGCAATGTCGTCTGCGCGGCTGCGACAAGACCTTGGACCTCCGGCCATGGACCGTCGGCCTCGACCGAGATTCCGCCGCAGCTCCAGGCGTCGCCGATGAGCTCCGACAGCCCTCCACGCAGTCGCTCCAACGCGGGGCCCGAGTCGTCGCATTGCGGGAGCAGTGCCACCAGCGTGCGGTCGTCCCAGCGACCGACGAGGTCCGAGCCACGCAACGCACGATTCACAGCGCGCGCTAGCCGCGCCGCATGTGCGGCGCCCGCACCGCCGCTGGCACTGGCGAGCGGCTCCGACAACTCGATCAGTATCAAGGCGGCCGGCTCGCGCAACGCGTTGCAGCGCGTCAGTGCACTCTCTGCGCCGAGGGCGAACCCGCGACGGTTCAGGACGCCGGTCGCGTTATCGTGCAGATCGAGTTGACGAATCCGGTCGGCCTGAGCGCGAACGTCCCCCTCGCGCCTCACAAGCCGGGTGCGCAGATTTTCCAGTTCGACTTGGAGCGAGGAACTCGATCGGCTCCAACCGAAGAGGCCTGCGACGAGTACCACGGCGCTCACCAGTGCACCTGCCGCGATCGACCAGGCTTTGCCGAGCTCGAGCGTCGAACCGGCGGTCACCACAGCGGACATCAAGAGGCCCAAGGAAATCAGGCCTGCACCACGCGCCCGGCTCGAACCACGGTTTCGCCAGATCTCGAGTGCGCCACCGGTCAAAACCGTTGCCGTACCGGCGGCGCAGCCGGTGGTCACATCGCCAAGTCCGGCGAGTGGTACTGCGAGAGCAGAGACCAGGGCCGCGACGAGCCAGGCTGACCGCTGCAGTGCAAGGCTCATCAGTCGGTGAGATCTTCCTTCCAGTTACGGATCTCCACCGCTTTCTCACGAGGCAGGTAAAGGCCGAAGTCGCGGGCTCCACCGAGCAGTCGAGGATCGTGAGTGAACATCGTGATGCTGCTGCCCACCGTGGCTTCGACGCGCGACACGAACGCCCCGTAGTTCTCCATGATTCCCGACGATCCCTTGAAATACACACCAGCCACCGCGTGATTGGTGTAGATCACGCCGGCCATGGTGTTCATCGTCGGTGGATCGGCAGCGACTTCGGACCAACGGTGACTGTTGACGTTGTCGAGCCAGAGCGGGCTACCGCGCCAGATCTTGCCGTCGGCATCGGTATCGATTTTTGCAGCCGTGTTCGGGTCGACCGCCCCGCTGTTGAGGCGATCGTTGATGTTCTCGGGGAAGGCGAAGCTGGAGGATCCTGCCGACGGCGTTCCGAATACGTTCAGGCTGCCGCGTTGGATGCGGTCATCAAAGCGCCCGTCACCATCGATGTCTTCACCCGAACCAGGGATCACGTCGCCAACGTTGTAGCCGGCCGGCACGAGGCCGGAACCGCACTGATTTTCACCATCGGCGCCGAAGTACTTGACGTTCCAAACGCTGTTGTTCTCCCAGGTATCTCCGGTGTTGGGCAGATTGTCTTTGCCCAAGTCTTCCTTCGACTGGTTGTCGACATCCGCCAGCCACGAATCGACGCTGCCCCAATAGCTTCCGTTGGTGAAACGGCCAACGATGATGTTCTCGCGTGCGAACATTCCGATCAGATCTGCATCGCGGACGCGATAGGTTCCCGCTGGTGCCGTCGACTGTCGCAGACTACGCCAACCCTCGATCGCTGCCTCGGTCATCGTGGCGTAGGTGGTGCTCGCGACGTTCCCGTAGCCGGCGCCGGCAGGACTGGCCGTCGACCCCGGAAGATGCGGTATCGGTGGCAGGTCGTAGCGCAATTCCTTGTTGATGTAGATGTTCCCGGATGTGTAGACGCTACCCTGGCCCGACACGCGACCGGCGATCACGACGCCACCGGTCATCGGTCGCAAGCCGGCTGCGTCCCATTCGTCGGCGGTGTTCCAGACACCATCGACACCAGGCGAACCGATGACAACCGGACCGTTGATGATGACCGGCTGCACTGAGCCATCGAAAACCATGAAGGGAGACTCATCGTCGTCGGTATTGACCAAGCCATCTCGTCCATACATGTCGTCGGCGGTATTCCAAATCCCATCCGGGCCGACGTTGCAGCCGATGCAGCCGTAGTAGGTTCGATAGCGATTGAGTTTCGAATCCCAGGCCTTGATGTAGCTGCCGCCGGTGTCGTCGGGCGTACCCCAAATGCCATCCGGTCCAGCGGTGCCGCCGTTCCACTCACGCGCGGTCTTCACGTAGATCGACAGGTCCGACAGATTGGGCATCGGCACGACGTCCTGATACTCGTGCCAGTTAGCGCTATCTCCGAAGTCGCCTTGGCAGTTCTGCGCTTGAATGATCCGCTTTCCTGCTACCAATCCACCGGCGTGCAGTTGGTGGATCAGATCGTTGCCGACGATCTTCTCGAAGTACGGGGTACCGCGACCACGAACGCACGACCCGTAGAGTCGAATGTCACCGTTGGCGCGCAGGTTGCCGTGGAAGTACAGCGAACCACAGGACCAACCGCTCATCCAGCCGAAGTTGTTCATGAAGTAGGCGTTGTCGAAGACGCGCGACGGGACCAGCTTGAGTCGAATGACGGATGTCAGGCTCTTGGAGCGGCCATCCAGCGTCGCCGTCGACTTGATGCTCATATCGACGTATTCCTGCTGACGTGCGGCCTCGATCGTGGTCGGGTAGGTGAGGATGTCGATCGTATACGTACCGCGCCCATGCACGGTGTTCAGGTAATCACGCCCTGAGTCGTCGCCGGTCCCTGCGACGCCATCGACGCCACGGGTGCGGCCATGCGTCAGGTGCAGCATCACGTAGTTGTCGAAGATGTGGTCCAGATTCGGCGTTCCGACCAGCGAGCAGGTGACGTCCCCGACCATCCGATCGAGGCCTGCTTCGGCGATATAGAACATCTCGGCGTCGTCTTTGTTGGCATCGGCGCTCTTCAGCGAGAGCGTCGATGAGCCAAGCAGCGCCAAGCCCATGAGCGTGAGCCCAGAGATGACGAAGAGCACCACGACCAGCGCCGAACCCGTTTGTTGTCGCAGGCGATTCATAAGCCGCATCTCCCTTGGATCGATCACGGCATCCTCACGGCAAGCTCGAAGTTGTTGCACGAATCGACCAAGATCTGGGGCACGTTGTCGTCAGGCACTTCGATGGTCGATGAGCGATCCGGAAGCACTCCGCACTCACCGTCCAACGCGCTGCTTGCGTAGTACGAGGCCGTCACCACGTAGTAGTACGGTGTCCCGCTCGCAGCAGTGCGCGTTGACGAGTCTTCCCAAACGATCTCGGGGCGCAGTGCCACGCCGTTGAGCTGCATCAGCGCGTCGACGGTGGTGTTGGTCCATGTGTTGTCGGCATTCCAGCGATGCAACTGTCCTGCTCTATCCACGACGAAGGCGATGCTCTCGTCGAGGAAGGCGACATCACTGGGTTGATACGTAGCGACACCGGCCGTCGCGAAGGTAGCGCCGTCGGTCGAGGTGTAGATCTTGTCGGCGTCCGGCGCGACGACGACCACACGCCCAGCAGGTGCACACGCGACGCTCATCTTGCCGGCGCCCATCGCGATCGCGGTCCAGGTGTCACCGCCGTCGATTGACTTGAAGACCTGATCCTGTCCGCCCGCCCACACCGTGACCGAACCGCCGCCTTCCTTGACAGCGCAGACGCCGCGCATCGTATCGGTGGTGAAGACCATCGGTGTGAACGTCAGGCCTCGGTCGGTGCTGCGGAGCGCCGCACCTGAGTC
>CAZAHQ010000097.1:0-6779 GCA_964484415.1 uncultured Acidobacteriota bacterium
CATGGGATCTCGTGATCATGGATCTCGGCCTGCCCGGCATGTCGGGAATCACGGCGATTCGCCGCGCAAAGAAGCAGCACGCCGAACTTCCGATCGTCGCCTTCACGGTCTTCGAGGAGCCCGCCACGATTCTCGACGCAATCTGCGCCGGCGCAGACGGATATCTTCTCAAGCACACGCCGGCGGACGAACTGGTGACGCAGCTCCAAGCAGTCGTCGCGGGAGGTTCACCGCTAACGCCAGAGGTGGCGCGCATCGTGCTCGATGTCGTGAGGCGTCACGAGGCCGATCCCTCCACGCTCGAGCCCGTGCGAGGGTTGGGAATCTCGGGTCGCGAGCGGGACGTTCTGCGATTGCTGGCCGAAGGCATGGTTCACAAGCAGGTCGCCGACCAGCTTGGTATCTCACTCAAGACGGTGCGCACGTACGTGCGTCGGATATACGAAAAACTCCAGGTGAAGACCGTCGCGCAAGCGGTCAGCCGGGCGATTCGCGAACAACTCATCTGACCGTCATCTGACCGCGGCGCCGGCGTTACGATACCTGCATGGAACGGCTTGCCTGGCCCGTCGCCATGGCGCTCGTCGTGGCGCTTGCGTCCCCGCGAACAGTTGCCGACGAGCGATTGTCGCGGCGTCTCGACTGGCGCATCAGCGAATCGATATCGAGCGTCGACGGTCTCGCTCAGGATAGAGAAGGATTTCTCTGGCTGGCGTCGCCACAAGGGTTGATCCGCTATGACGGCACGGAGATCAGGGTCGTGGATCCCGGCGCGCATTTCATCATTCCCGGATGCGCTCAGTCGGGAAGGGTTAGCGCGGTCCGATGGCTGGGAGGCGTCTGGGAGTTCGTTGAGCTCGAAGGGACGAAGGTCGTCACGATCCCAGGTCCAAACGGTGCAAGCACCGGCGAACCTGTCAGTACAGCGTGCAGTGACGATGGGGCACTGTGGACGATTCTCGGCAGCACGATCTGGCGCAGGCAGGGGACGACCGAGTGGGTGAAGGTCGAGACCGATCCGAGCGTCGACACGTGGGATCAGCTCTGGCCCGGCCTACACGGGGGTGTCATCGCCGGTGCCGCAGGATCGATCTATCGGATGGACTCTCAAGGGACCGCGCAGATCCTCGCGCAGCTCCACAAGGTCGTCTCTTGTTACTTGCGAGTTGATGGCGCACTCATCGCATTCGAATGGAGAAAGGAAGGCGGTCATGTGGTGCTCGTTCGCGACGGGAGCGTGAGGGAGCTTGTCTTCCGGCCGAATCGGCCCATCGCTCTGACCGAGCGGCAGGGTACGATCTGGGCATCGTTCGACGGCTTTCTAGTTGGCATCCGACCGGATGGAACCCAAACGGAGATCCGAGCCTCGCCCTCCGCGATGGTAGGTGGAGGACAACTTCTCATCGATCGCGAGCACTCCCTGTGGGTCGGTACGGCTCGGGGCCTAGTACAGTTCCCCGAACCGGACACCGCGGGAGTCGACCCTGATCCGGTTGCGGGTGGTGGTCGCTGGCTCCATCGATTTGGCGACGAACTGTTCTTGTCGACCTGGGCAGGAGCTCAGCGGATCCGCGCGAGCGAAGGGCAGTGGAAACTAGTCCCAGCAATTGAATCGATCGGAGCCATCTGCAGGGACGCTCGCGGGCGCACGTGGACGGTTGATTTCGAGTCGCTCGGGAGAATCGACGCGCACGGTCGCAGAACCAACGTTCCCTTCGAGCACGTCGGAAGCCTCGCGTCCTGCTCGCTTGATTCGTCAGGGACGCTCTGGATGCCGACCCTTCGCGGACTGCTTCGTCTCGAGCGCAACGCCGATCGGCCATCGGTCGTGTCGCTTCCTGCCGGAGCTGAGCATGAAGAGGACGCGGTAGGTTCCGTCTTGGTCGATCGACATGGTCAACTTTGGGTCGGTGCCTTCGGTCGTGTCTGCCGTAGCGAGGCGCCGAGCGGGGCGCCTCGCACATGGAGTTGTGAGCCGGTGCATCGCGGTGTGTTTGTCAGCGATCTGATCGAAACGGAGAGTGGGCGCGTCTGGGCTGCATCCGAGGGTGTCTTCGAGCGCGACGATGACGGAAACTGGCGGCGACTATCGCTTGCAGCGAACGAAGCTCTCTCGCCGACCGTAACCAGTCTCGCCTCTTCTCCGCGTGGAGGCATCTGGCTCGGCGGACCAGGAACAATTCTGCGGGTCACCGGGGAATCTCTGAACGGTCGAATGACTGTTCTCGAACGCCTCGGCGGCTGGCACGGCATCCCGAGCAACACCGCGCGCGACACGCTAGAACTGGAAGATGGCACGGTGTGGTTGCTCGTGGAAAGCACCCTGCTCCGGGTTCCGGGGAGTGTGCGCATCGTGCCGCCGACGCCAATGAGCGTCGCGGTTACGAGCCTCGTCGTTGAAGGTGTGGGGACCCCGGTCGATCTCGAGTTCCGATCCCGCTACCGGAGAAACCGCTTCGAGGTCCACGTCTCCGCGTTCTCGTACCGAGACCCGTCTCTTCTTCGCTACCGCTTCCGGATGAATGACGATGAGCCTTGGTCGCAACCGACGAACAACTCGGTCTTCCAGTTCTACGGTTTGGGGTCGGGAAACTACGCGCTTCGCTTCGCCGCGAGTCTCGATGGAGAGCGCTGGACGGAGAGCCCGACGCCGGTGAGGTTCCACGTTGACCGCCCATGGTACTTGCAGACGTGGTTCGTCGGCCTGTGCGCGCTCGCGGCTGCGATTGTGGGCTGGGCAGTTCATCGCACGCGCGTCGCGCGGCTGGTCGCTCTCGAGCGGCAGCGCATGCGGATCGCGATGGACCTGCACGACGCGATCGGTTCGGGGATTGGATCGATCGGTCTTCTTGCCGGACTCAGCTCTCGCCAGGCCACGGACGCGGAGAAGCGACGCCAGATCGCAGACCAGATTGCAACCATGGCCACGGAGCTGGGCATGTCTTTGTCCGAGATCGTCTGGTCGCTGCGCGTCGGATCAGAGCGGCTCGAAGCGTTGGCGCAGTATCTGAAGGATCGGGGGAACAAGCTGTTCGTCGAGGGAGAGGTGCGATTCAGTACACGGTTTCCGGCGAAGTGGCCGGAGGCAACGCTGTCGCTCCCGCTGCGGCGCAACGTACTCCTCATCGCGGTCGAAGCGCTGCACAACGCGGCGAAGCACGCGAAGGCCTCCCAGGTGCAACTCGGCATTGAGCCGCAGGGCTCGCGGTGGAGCTTGTGGGTCGAGGATGACGGTGTGGGGATCGATCGCGACCTGACTTCGGGAACTGGAATGGGGTCCGAGAACATCAAGCGCCGCGCGGAGGAGATTGGCGCGACGGTCGACTGGTCGTCGGGATCGGCCCGTGGTACTCGTGTGAGGCTGGTGTTCGACCTTCGTTCGTCTTAGACCCACGGGCGTTCAAACAACCGTTGTAGGCACTTCTGACGACGCGACTCGTTCTATCTCCGGCGGTAGCTTCCTCAGCACCCAGCCATGTGAGGCGCTCCAGGAGATGCTCAATGCAACGTCGCCGAGATCGCACGCCGCAGCGTCACCCGATCGTTTCGAAGCTCGTATCAATCTGGCTCCGCCGATCTGGAGTTTCGGCGGTAACCCTCCTCGCGTGCGCCGCGAGCATGTCGACGGCCTTCTCGGATTGGGAGCGCGCTCGAACCGAGGGTGCTTCGCTTCAGACAGGGCTGCGAGGGTTTGAGCAGAATCAGGGCCAGGCGGACGCCAACATCGCCTTCCTCTTCAGGGGTGATGGGTATCAGTTGCACCTCGAGTCTGAGGCGTCTGGCATTGAGTTGCGCTCCTCCGTCCGCAACGCGTCTCGCGGGGCCTACGCTCTGCGCTTGTCGTATCTGGGGGCGCGGGCAGTCCGCATCGACGGCATGGAAGCACTTGCTGGGCGAGTTCACTACCTCGTCGGCAATCGGCGAGATCAGTGGTTGACGAACGTTCCGACGTTCGCCGCGGTGCGTTACATCGGGCTCTATCCCGGAGTGGACCTGATCGTCCGCGCTACGGAGCATGACGTCGAGTACACGTTCGTCGTCGCGCCTGGTGCATCACCGGAGGCCGTCCGGTTGGGCGTTGAAAGCGGCGAGTTACTGCACTCAGACGCGGCTCTTGCGGAGATCGCAATCGGCGATGCCGGCGCGGAACCGCGCGGCCTCCAGCGTCGCGCGTATCAGGAAGAGGATGGAGATGTTCGAGACGTCGAGGCTAATCTCAACCTCGCAGGCTCGCAGCTCGCGTTCCAAGTGCCGAGCTACGACGTCAATCGGCCGCTCTTCCTTCAGCTTCGTCTGCACCTCGAACCTCAGCTCACCGGCGAGATCTCGAGCGACGAGGCGCGAGTCGCGGTGGACGCGCAGGGAAACATCTTCGTCGCCGGTCGCGTGCCAGCGGGTTTCGGGGAGCCTGGTGCTGCGTTTGTCTCCGAACTGGACGCCGACGATCTGACACCGATCTACACGACCTACTTTGGTGGTGAAGGTGAAGACATTCCCCTGGGGATCGCCGTTGCCGCCAGCGGCGAAGTTCTGTTGACCGGCCGCACAACCTCGATCTCGTTCCCCACCGAGCGAGCTCTGCAAAGCGAGCTGCAAGGAAGGGCCGATGCCTTCGTGTCGAGGCTCACTTCCGATGGCGCAGGTTTCGTCTTCTCGACATACCTCGGCGGGGAAGTCGACGATGAAGGACGAGCCATCGTAGTTGATACCGAGGGTGGAGCGTGGTTGACCGGGCGAACGGAGAGCGTGGGCTTCCCGGTGACGGCCGGTGCACTGCAAGCGAAGCTCGGAGGACTCTCCGACGCCTTCGTCTGCCAACTGAATGCCGATGGATCGAAGCTGCTCTACGCGAGCTTTCTCGGAGGCGGCGGCGTCGACGAGAGCAACGCGATCCAACTGGACCGAGCGGGCGGAGTCCACGTGGCCGGCACGACTCGCTCCCAAGACTTTCCACTCGCGCGGCCACTGACATCAGCCTCTCGCGATGCTGCAGAACTAGGAACGTCGGACGCATTCATCGCCACGCTGAGCCCTACTGGAGACCAACTCGTATTCTCGACGCGTCTCGGTGGAAGCGCCGACGACAGCATTTCCGGTCTCGCTGTCGATGCCGCAGGCGACATCTATGTTGCCGGGAGCACCAACTCGGTTGACTTCGCCAACAGCGATTGGACCGGACAGCGCGCGCTCGACGAGATCGCCTCTCATCCTCAAAGCGACGCATTCGTGGCCAAGCTCGTTCCGAAAGGTGATCGCCTCGTCTACGCAAGGCAGCTCGGAGGAACGTGCGACGACGAAGCGACCGGTGTGGCCGTCGACGGTTCGGGGGCCCCGTGGATTGTGGGCTCGACGTGTTCCCCTGGTTTTCCAGGTGCTGATGCTGACCGAGCGCGTGTGGCGGGAAAACGGGCTGCCTTCATCACGCAGCTCGATCCGGCGGATGGAGCGATCCGGAACTCGACCCTCATCGGAAGCACGGAGGACCATCTGGCATCCGGAGTCGTCGTCACGCCGCGGGCGCAAGCTGTCGCGGTGGGTGTCGCGCACTCGCTCGAGTCGCCGTCGGCAACGTCAGTGCAGCCCGCGTTCTCAGGTGGCGATGTCTTCGTGAGCTTGGTCTCAGAATCGAATCGCTCTCCCAACGCGCCAGATTCCGCCGGGTGCCCGGGCACGATCAATTTCGATAACTCCGCGGGGACGGGGCTCTGGCAGACCGCGACCAACTGGGACCTCGACCGGCTGCCGCTTTCGTCCGACGACGTCTGCATCAACGGGTTCAACGTAACCCACTCCTCCGGGACCGACACGGTGAACTCGCTGACGGTCATCGGCGTCAGCTCGCTGACGCTCTCCGCTGGAAGCATCAACCTGTCGACCGCGTCGCAGATCGATGGGTCGTTCTTTCTGAGTGGCTCGGGGACTCTCGGAGGTTCTGGACAACTCACCGTCACCGGCACGACGAGCTTGACTGGCGGGACGATGACGGGGACAGGACGAACGAAAACGAGCGGAGGACTGACGATCGGCACGAGTGCTGTGACGCTGACGGGTGGTCGGATCTTGGAAAACCCGACAGGGTCAACGGCGACGATGACGGCGAACGTCACCTTTTCTTCCAACAGTTCAGTTTCGATCGAGAACGCCGGCTTGTGGGAGATCCAAAACGACGCCGACTTCACGGATAACGGAGGCAGCGGGACGCGCACGGTCACCAACACCGGAACGTTGCGCAAGTTGGGAGGAACGGCGACGACCGGAATCGGAAGCACGACTGCCTTCAACAACACCGCGCCAGGCTCAGTGGAGATTCAGACGGGGACTCTCGCCGCGTCAGCAAGCACGAACACGGGAGTATTCACAGTTTCAGCCGGTGCAACGCTGCAATTGACGGGCACGAACACTTTCAACTTCCCAGCGAGTGTGACGGGTGCGGGTGCCGTGACGGTGTCGGGAGGAACGACCAACTTCAACACCGGGATCTCGTATTCACCAACAGGATTGACGACGGTGAGCGGAGGGACGTTGAACTTTGTCACTGGGTCTCCCGTGAGCCTCAGCGCGTTGACGCTGTCGGGCTCCGGCACACTGGGTGGCACCGACAATGTGACGGTCAGCGGTGCGACGACATGCACCGGCGGGACGATGACGGGCGCGGCACGGACGAAGACGAGCGGGGGCCTGACGATCAGCACGAGTGTCGTGACGCTGACGGGTGGTCGGATTCTGGAAAACCCGACAGGGTCAACGGCGACGATGACGGCGAACGTCACCTTTTCTTC
>CAZAHQ010000097.1:6879-10090 GCA_964484415.1 uncultured Acidobacteriota bacterium
GCTTGTGGGAGATCCAAAACGACGCCGACTTCACGGATAACGGAGGCAGCGGGACACGCACGATCACCAACACCGGAACATTCAGAAAATCTGCCGGTGCTGGCACCAGCTCCTGCAGCTCGCCCTTCAGCAACACGGGAACCGTCGAGGCTCTGGCCGGCACGTTGCAGTACACGCGCGGTTACACGCAGACGGCCGGGTCGACCACGCTCAATGGGGGAACGGTCTCCTCATCGACGACGCTCGATGTTCAGGGCGGTAACTTCACCGGCGTCGGCACGGCGTCAGCTAACCTCTCGAGCTCCGGGCACGTCGCACCGGGACTCTCCACCGCGACACTAGGCCTGACGGGAAACTACACTCAGACCGCAGCGGGCGACCTGAACGTCGAGCTCGGGGGACTGACGCCGGGAACGCAGTACGACCGGTTTGCAGTCTCTGGGATCGCAACGCTTGCGGGGACCTTAAACGTTACCTTCGTGAACGGGTTCGTACCCGTCGATGGAAACAGCTTCACGATCCTGACGTTCGCCTCCTCCACAGGATCTTTCGCGACCCTCAATTTGCCACCGCTCGACGGTGGGGCGTATTGGGTCACGAGCTATGGACCCGCTTCCTTCACCCTGACCGTCGTTCTCGATAGCGATGGGGACGGCGCCCCGAACGTCAACGACTGCGCTCCTCAGGATCCCGGAGCGTTTGCGATTCCGGCGGAGGTGAAGGGAGACCGATTCGGGTCCGACAAGCGTACGTACTCGTGGACGTCATCCGTGTCGAGTTCGGGTTCAGCGACGGTCCACGATGTCATGCGCGGCGCGCTAAACGAATTCCCGGTTGGCGGCGGCGGCGCCGAGACCTGCTTGGCTTCGGGAATCGTGGCGTCTTCGATCGCGGACGCGACTGTCCCCGCTCCGAGCAGCGGTCTCTACTACCTCGTGCGCGGAAGGAACGTCTGCGGGACGGGGACCTACGGCAGCGCGACGAGCGGGGCGCAACGGACGACAAGCGCATGTCCCTAGCGCTGGGTCGCCTCTCTCCGCGCGGTAACTGACCGTTCATTCGTCGCGGCGCGTGAGCACTTCTGCCGACAGGATCGATCGAGTGTGTGAGCGCTAGTCTCGCGTGAAGAGGGAGGACACATGAACCGCCGGCCAACACGGATTGCCAAACTCACGATTCGGTTGCAGCGATTCTGCGGTCCGCCTTTTGCGTAGCAACGCTCGGCTCCGCGCCGCCTCGCGGCGCACGGAGGACTCTGTTCCGCATCGCTCACGCGCTGTGTACGATCGTACTCAGCGTATGCGCGGGATTCGCCCCGACCCCTTGGAGTGGATCTCCTCTATGCACGGGGAGAGACACCAACCACCGCACAGTGACTCAAGGTCGTAGGAGACCATCGTTCGAGATGAGCGTGAAAATCGTCCCAGCTTGACGTGTCCTCCGTCCCCATAGAGCTGCGTGAAAGCTCGAACCGTTGCCCAGTTCTGGCCCCCCCAGCGTATAACTCGCGCCGAGCGGAGGGTTTGGGAATGAGCGCACGGGCCCTGATTTTGGAGCGGCTGTCGAGTCTGGCGGTGTCGGTGTTTGCCTTGTTCGGCTTGGTCGCATCGACCGCGACGGTTGTTACCGCCGGCGAACTGTCGCTCGAGCAGCGCGTTGCCGCGCAGACCGCAATTCAAAACGTGTATCTCGCGCATCAGAGCGCACCGGAAGGCGCGGCCCCGTCATCGATCTCGCCTTCGATTGCCGAGACTCGAGTGCTCACCGCACTGCGACAGAACGCAGCGCTCGCACGTCAGTGGGGCGTCGAAGTCACCGACGCGATGCTCAACGCCGAACTCGATCGGATCGCGAGCGACACTCGCATGCCCGACAGGTTGCAGGAGTTGTACGACGTGCTCGGCAACGATCCGGTGTTGGTGATCGAGACCTTGGTGCGGCCGCAGTTGGTGGAGCGACTCGCGCATCGCGCGTTCGCGTACGACCCCAGCATTCATGCGATGGCGCGCCGTCAAGCCGAAGAATTGCGTACACGGCTGCTGATAAGCGCCATCGACGCTGATGCAACGCGCGCCGATCGAATTGCTGTGCGCTTCGTGCCGCGCCAATCGCCATCACAACACGAGGAATGGCGGGACGGAGTTCGCATCGTGCCGCTCGAGCAAAGCGAGTTCGAGGCGAAGCGCTCGCAGTGGTCGCGCGTGCCTCGGATAGGCGACCTGCTCGAGACCGAGGAATCGTTCGGTACCAGCGTCGTGCTTTCCAACACGGAAGCCCAATTGGAGATCGCGCGTTTTGCTGTGCGCAAACAGACCTGGGACACGTGGTGGTTGGCCAACGCACAGCGATTCAACCCCAACGACGTGCGCACCGTGAGCGTCGTTCCCGCGGCGCCCCCCGCGCCCGCGCGCGACGCTCGCAACAACGTGCCGTTCACACCTGCCAACAACGCAAGCAACGGCAGTGCCGGCAGCAGCAACGACGCTCCCACCTGCACCCCAGACGACATCTGGAGCAACCGCACACTCGACGACATCCCCGAGGGGCGCGAAGGTCACAGCGTGATCTGGACCGGCGTCCACATGTTTCTATGGGGCGGTGCGGTGAGCGGAACCGCGCAGTTCGATTCCGGATTTCGCTACGACCCGGCCACCGACACCTGGTTGCGCATGACCAACATCGGCGCACCGAGTGCGCGCTGGCAACACCTGAGCGTCTGGACCGGGACGCGAATCCTGATTTGGGGCGGCAGCGATGCCCTCGGTTATCGCAACGACGGCTTCGTCTACAACCCGTTCGATGACACGTGGAGCCCAATGCCCTCGGTGAATGCACCGACGGCTCGCGTTGGAGCAGCCGCGGCGTGGGTCGGCAATCGATTCATTGTGTGGGGCGGTTTCGAAACCGCGACCTCCACGTTCGTCAACACCGGGGCCGCATACGATCCAGCGACCAACACGTGGACGCTGTTGCCAACGCTCAACGCCCCGATCGGGCGCGCTTATCACACGGCGATCGGCACCGGCTCCCTCAAGAAGATGGTGGTTTGGGGTGGCGAAGGAAATGACGGACTGCTAGCCACGGGTGGTGTGTACAACGTTGCTACCGGCACCTGGGCGCAGACTGCAAACACTGGCGCGCCGCGCGCGCGCTACATCCACACCGCAGTCTGGACAGGACAAGAGATGATCGTGTGGGGTGGATACGGAGT
>CAZAHQ010000098.1:0-10082 GCA_964484415.1 uncultured Acidobacteriota bacterium
TACCGTGCTCACCTATCTTCCGGTGCACCAAATTTCGTACCGCTACAAGAATCGCGACTATCGGGCCGCAGTCGACGCCGTCTCGGGTTTGGTCTTTCCTGCCGACTATCCAGCCAAGCGCGAAACGCCCTTCTATTTGGTGGCATTCGTCGCAGCGATCGTCTTCCTGAGCTTGGGGTTGTGGTTTGCAAATCCAGTTCTCAAGTTGATGGTGTTTGCCGTCGCGGCGGTTCCGTTGTGGCTCACCGCCTGGTTCGTCGCCCGTCATGTCTAACAGCCGCCCGCAAACCTTGGCCGGTTTGTCGTGCCCGGTCTGCGGTGGCGAGGTACAGGCCGCCGAAGGCGCGCCGCATGTCGCCTGCCGGCACTGTGGCTCCACGTTGGCGGTGCGCGGTGCGCGCGGTGTGCCGCGTTACATGGTGCTCGACACCGTGGAACGCGGCGCTGCCGAAGCGGCATTGCGTCGTTGGTGGAGCAGCGGCTTCAACAAACACGGCTCGTTGGTGACGGAAGCGACGATCGAAGAATCGTTTCTGGCGTTCTTTCCGTTTGTGCGCGTGCGCTTCGATCTGTTGGGGGCGTTGTTCGGGATCGTCAAACAACAGCGCAACAAACGAACGATCGAGGTGCCTCGCGAGATCACGATCGAGCGTTCCTTCGATCTCACGGCACCGGCGGCCGAGACGGCGGAATTCGGCGTGGGTCACTGCGATCTCACGGCCGACACGCTCTGGCCGGTCGATGAAGCACGACTGGCACAACGTGGAATGGTGTTCCGTCCGCAGCACACACCGGAAGAGGTCGCGACGAAAATGGTGCATACCGCGATCGAGACGGTGGCCCGCGAGGCCAGGCTCGACCGCGTGCTGTTTCAAAGTCTGGAGTCGGCGCGGCGGCGCGTTTCGTTGATTCAGTATCCGTTCTGGGTATTTCGATACAGCTTTCGCGGCCGTCTGTACCAGGCGTTGATCGACGCGCAGGATGGCCGGCTGTGGGTCGGAAAGGCGCCAGGCAACGATGCCTATCGCGCGAGTTGCTTGATTGCGGGGATCGCGGGTGCCGCGTTTGTGTCGACCTCGACCCTGCAAGCCTTGGCTTATGGCCATGCCGACGACGACTCGTGGGTCTTGTTGGTCTTGGCCGGTGCAGCGGGGCTGGCGATGTTGGGCTGGGGCTTTCGCGTGTTTCGCCGCGGAGGTTTGGTGGAAGAGGGGCAGGGGTTGTCGAGCGCTCCCGTTTCTTCAGGCTCTCAATTCCTTTCTGAGTTGAAGCGTCGCGCGGGGTTGAGATGAGCGTTTCGCTGTCGCGATTGAGTTGTCCGAGTTGCAGTGAACCGCTCTCGGCCGGCCCCGGCGATACGGTTTTCTTCTGTCGTTGCGGACGGGGATGCACCTTCACCCCTCAGGGGCTCGAGATCATCGAGGCGGCCGCCTATCCAGTGCCCTCCGATCGTCCGCCGCAGTGGGAGCCTGCCTGGGAGCTTGTCGCCGATGTCCTGGTCGCGGCTCGGCGCAACGCGGCAGGTAGTTCCGCCGTTCCGCCTCCGGTCCGGCGTCGGTTGTTGATTCCGGCTCGTCCGATGGAGTTGAGTCGCCTGCTCGCCCAGGTACGCGCCTGGTCGTCGTTGCCCGCTGCGGATCAGCAACTTCCCGGTGTACCGATCCTCGGCGGCGATCTCTCCAGCGACGAAGCGGCGGCGCTGGCGCGCTATGCGGTCTTCGCGGAGCAGGTCGCGCAGCCCGACTCGCTGATCGAACTGCAGGTCGATCTGAGTGTCCGTTCGATCCGGCTGATTGCCGTTCCTTGACTCGGCCCCGATTGGCGTCGGCTCGGGAGGCTGTTTCGCGGTAACTTTGGGGCCTCTTTGGCCAGGAGTCTCCCCATGTCCGTTCACGCTTCGAGCCGAGTCTCTCGTCTTTTGGCGTTCTTGCTGTGCTTGCCGCTTGCGTCGTTGCCAGCGCTTGCCGCTCGCCAGACCGTTCCGTTCGGCGGCGGGCCGCGATCGCGCCCAGAGGCGGGACCGCAGGTCGATCGCTTCGCTCCGGGCGAGGTGACGCGCCTCACGTCAAGCCGCCAGCCAAGACGCCTGCGCTTGGACTGGGTGCTGCCGAGCGACAGCGACCTGGCCGGCACGCTGATCATCGCCAACATCAGGCCGGTGACCGAGAAGCCAAAAGACGGCCGGCGCTACAAGCCGCTGACAGTTCAAAACAAGCAACTGATCTTGTGCGTGATCAACGCGCCGCAGAACAGTTGCGTCGTCGACCTGCCTGTGGCCGCGCTGCCGATCGACGGCTACACGTTCTATTTCAAGGCGTTCACGTTCGATACCGCGTTCAACTACTCGGCCGGTGTCGAGGCCAGGAGCCTACCGCTGTCGCTGTCAGGGGCGCGCTGGAGTTACTGGACCCCCGCGACGTCGATGCAGCCGACCGGTGTGGTTGCCGGAACATTCGTGCTCGCCACCGGCAACGACTCACTGCTGCACCGCGTCGGCACCACCACGGGTGAGCGTAGCGGTTGGACACCGATCGAGTTGTCGAGCGAGATCACCTCGCGCGTGATGGCGGGCGACCTAGCGCCGCTCGGCGCTGCGGACTACACGGCGTATGCCAGCGCGTCCAACGGCCAACTGCTGCGTTTCGGCTTGGACGACGGAGCATCGGGCCCCGAGGGGGTGGCGGCTGCCACCCGCGATGCGGGGTGCATCGGCGTGCTGCGAGCCGGGCCTGTGGTGCTGCTCGATGCCTTCGATCGCAACGCCAACCAAAGCGATGACGCGGTGATCGTGGCGACCGACTGCGGCGATCGCGACAACAAGGTTGTGTTGTACGGACATGGACTCGGCGCGTTGGCCTCGAGTTACGACGGCGGTGTCGATGGACTGGGCGTGGCAACGGCCGATCCCCGCCTGTTGTACCGCGACGATGGCAACAACATGGTGTACGTCGGCGTGCATGACGACGGCGGCGAATCGGTGGTGGCGCTGGAGATTGCACCCGGCCCGAGCCTGGCGCTCTACGCGTCCGTCAGCGGGATCGGCGATGTCGAGGCGATTCCAATCGCGTTCCGCCGCAGCAACGATTCGGCGTTGCTGGCGGTGGGATCGGCGGATGGCGGATTGCATCTGTACGACGCGCTGCAAAAGAACGGCGATCAGTTGCTCACCAAGGACTCTTTGTTCGTCGGCGATGGCGCGGTGCGCGGCGTGGCGGTCAGTAACCGGATCCCTGCCGCCGGAGGGTTCGAGAACTGGCTCGTGTGGAGCACTTCATCGGCAGTGCACGGCATCAAGGTGGGCGTCGACGGAACGTTCGTCGCCGCATCGCGTTGGGATCGAGTGATCAACAACCCGTCGGGAACACTTGTGCTGCGCAACGCTTTCGTGGCGGGGGACACCGTTGCCTTGTTCGGCACCGGGGCTGGTGAACTGCTCGCACTCGACGCCACGAACGGCCGCACGGTTCGAACTTGGACGATTGCGTCGAACGCGCGCGTGAGCGAACCGACGTTCGACTTCAATGACGGCACCGGGCAAGGGCTCACGGTATCGACCGACGTGGGTGGTGTCTTCTGGTTGCCGCTCACCACCAGCAGCACACAACTCCCCTCACTGCTCGCCAAGCCTCCCGCGATCACCGAGGAGATCGAACAGCGCGGGCGAGCGCAGTTCTGAGACTGAGCGGGATGGAGTCGTATCGGCTCCATCGCGTCGTGCCAGACGCCCGCACGATCACGACAGTGAGGCTGCGGATCGCATCACACCTCGGCGCTTAGCTGCGCGGCGGATAGAGATCGTTCCACCATTCCGGTTGCTGCTTCAGCCAACGGTCGAACCACGCCGCGATCGAGCGTGCCCACACGACCCGCTTGGGTAATGTCACGATCCAGTGATCCTCGCCTTCGACTTGCAGATACTCCACCGGCGCACCGAGCAGTTTCAACGCGGTGAACAGACTATCGCTCTCGCCCACCGGAACGTTGGAGTCGACGCTCCCGTGGGTCAGCAGCAACGGAGTCTTGATCTTATCGGCGTTGAACAGTGGACTCCGATCCGCATAAATGGCTCGATCGTTCCACGGAAACGAATTCGCGGCCGACACCGCGTTGTAGTTGTAGCCCCAATACCCTTGCCCCCAATAACCACCGATCGAGCTGATCCCGGCGTGCGAAACAGCGGCTGCAAACAGCTCGGTCTTGGTCACCAGCGACATCGTGGTGAAGCCGCCGTACGATGCGCCGATCGCGCCGACACGCTGAGGGTCGACGAACGGATGCGCAGCCAAGAACTTGGTTGTGCCCTCGATGACTTCATCGACCACCAGTTTTCCCCACTCCCCCACGTGCAGCGCCGCGAACTGATTGCCGTAGCCGACCGCGCCTGAAGGCTGCGGGACATAGACCACATACCCGAGCGAGGCCCACCACTCTTTCGGGTAACGCCCACCGAACTCGCGATTCACGGGAAACACGCCGGCGTAGTAGTTCACGATCATCGGATACCGTTTGGAAGGGTCGAAACCGGGAGGGACGTAGTAGCGGCCCTCGATCGTGCGCCCACTTTTGCTCTTGAACTCGAACGCCTGAACCGTTCCGGTTGACGTGGGACTCAACATTTCCGACGCGGCGTGCGCGAACTCGGTTCGCTTTCCGGTGGAGAGATCGATCGACCCCAAGCGACCGGGGACCCATGGGCCGGTCGAGGCGACGACGAGGCGCGACGCGCGCCAGGCCAGCGCCCAGTCCTCGGCGAGATCTGCGCCCGCGTCGAGCCGAGTCGCTTTTCGGCTGATCGGGTCGAGAGTGAACAAACGGCGGTAGTCGTGATCGACGGCGCGCAACACCAAGCTGCCATCGACCCGGTTCCATGCGACCTGGTCGACCGACGGTGCAAACTCGCGCGTCAGGCAGACTGCCTTTTCGGTCGCTGGATCCCACAGGTAAAGCTCCCCTTCATAGTCGTTGGCGAGCGTCCCCGGTGGTGCATCCAGCCCAAGACTGTTGAACTCGGCTGGGCTGGACAGCAGCAACAGTCGCTTCCCTTCCGCGTCGTACTGCACCGACTGCGCGAGATGCAACTCGAGCAGCTTCTTCGCCGAGTAGTCCGCCAGATCGAGCTCCCACAACTCGCGACGGATGTACGGGCGCGTGGTGTAGTCGTCGAACTCGCGCGCGAAGAGCAATCGCGAGCCGTCCGGCGCAATGTCGTACAGCGACGCGCTCACCGACCCGGCCGTCAGGCGACGCCGCTGACCATCGAGCGTCACGCGATACAGGCTGCCGCGCGTGCGATGTCCGGCTTGACGATCGAGCAACCCTTCGACCCGTTTGACACCACGCTTGTCGGGGGGCGGCACGTCGTTCACGGTGTACACGAAGCCGCGACCATCAGGGAGCCATCGATACCCCGCGAATTTCTCGACGCGCTCCAGCACGGCGCGCGTCTGCGCACCATCGCTGACAAACAGGGTCGAGCGACCGGCGGAATCATCGGTGACGTACGACCACCAACGCCCCGTCGGGTCGAACTCGAGCTGACGCGCCGCGAGCGCACCGCGCAGCGTGAGCACCAGTGCATTGTCGGTGACGCGCCGCATCTCGATCCAGGTTTCGCTGTCCTCGGTGCCGGGCGCGACTCGCGACCATTCCGCTGCGTAGGTCTTGCCATCGGCGGCGATCGCCAGATGCGTGACTCTCGGCATGATCAGCGTGTCGAGCAGTTCCAAGCGTCGAGGAACACGCGACCCTTGCCTCACTCCCTCGAGCGCCCCGTCTGTCTTGCTGAGTGTTGCGCCGACCGTCCAGGGCTCCGTCTCGCGGCTGCTGCGCACCGATTGAATCAGCAAGCGATGCGTCCCGGGAAACAGCTTGGCCGTGCCCTTCACCTCGTTGCCGCTTCCGCTTGCAAGCGCAGCACCATCGAGCCAGGCACGTCGCGGGTGTGCGCCAGACAGCGTGATGTCGCAGGCGACAAAGCGATCGACGTCGAGTGTCGTGGCCAACCAGACGATCGCCGGTGCAGGCGCGTCGAGTGCGATCTGTCCATCGTGGTCGGCCTGAAGCGCGCGCCACGTGACGGCGCTGTCGCTCTCGGTTCCGCTCGGGGTGGCGGGGTTCGGCCACGATGCGGCCGAGTCGATTCTCTCCAGATTCAACGCTTCGTCGGCGCCGAACTTGCCGAGCGTTTCTTCACCGAACAGGGGCAATGGGTCGGGGCGCGGCCCAAGCACGAGCCACTCGGCGATCGGCAGCGGCAGCGATTTGTTCTCCTCTCCGTTCGCGGCGGACAGCGGTAGAAGGCCCAGCACGACGACGATCAGTTTTGTAAAGGGACGTGGCGGCATTTCGGGTCGCTCCAGCCGCGCATCCTACCCTGCTCAGCCGCGACACGACGGCGGGGCCGGGGCCTTGATGCTCCGAAACGACCGATGCTGGCAGACCATTCGGGACCAATCCGAACCGTTTCGAACCGGCTTCGTTTGAAAGTGAAACGGTCGCTGGATTCTTTCCCCGCTGCGCCTAGTTATTCGCCATGGATGCGGGCAGGCGTGTGCGAGAGCGCCGCCCCGGAGGAAACAGGATGAAACTCGAACGAATCGCGATGACGATGGTCATCACAGCACTGGCGGCGAGCGCGTGGTCCGCGCCCAACACCGTCGTCAACGGGGCGGCGCCTCAGGTCGTCGTGACGATCGCTCAGGCCCGAGAGGTCGCCGTGATCGGACCGGACGGGAAGACGACCCTGGTTCACGAACCACTTGCCAACGCCTCGGTCGGTGATGTGATCGTCTACACACTCACCGCCACCAACACCGGCACCACACCGGCCAGTGGTGCTGTGGTCGAGGATCCGATCCCGCAGGGGACCACCGTGATCCTGGAGTCGCTGGCCACGCAGCGGCCGACGTTGGCGAGCTTGGATAACGGCAAGAGTTGGAGCCCGTTTCCAGCCAAGATCAAACAGACGCTCTCGAATGGAACCGAGGTCGAACTGGTCGCACCAGCCGACCGTTATACACACCTGCGTTGGGCGCTCGACGGGACGCTCACCCCGGGGCAATCGCGCGAGCTGAGCTTCAAGGTCCGCGTGAAGTAGACGCACCAACGAGTACGAAGACTTTCCCTAGAGGCGCGATCGACTCTTGTCGAACGGCAGCGCCGGTTCACCCAACCGGCGTCACGAATATCGGGCCAGCGGCCCGAGTGATCGTTACGCACGTTCGGTGAGCGTGCGCTGCAAGACGGTACGAATCGATCATCGGTTCACGACGGCTCTACCCCAGGTAGCCCTTACGACATGCAACGACAACTAGGACGGGTCCTGGAGGAGACGTGAGGAAGATCCAAGCTTGGGTAGTCAGCGCGACGCTGCTGTGCGTCGTCGCGCTGGTAAGTGCGGTGCCAGCGCTGGCAATCGGAACGGTGGCCGGCACCAACATCACCAACACGGCGACGGTCGCTTACAAGGATGTCAACGGCAACAATCTGTCCGCGACGTCAAACACCGTGACGACCACCGTGAGCCAGGTGGCGGCGGTCGATATCTCGCCGAACAACAGCTCGACTGCCGATCCGGGCGACGTGGTCAGTTACCCGCACACGATCACCAACAATGGCAACGGTACCGACACGATCGATGTTTCGTTCGTGAGCAGCCAGGGTTGGACGGTGCAGATCTTCGCTGACACGAACGGCAACGGTGTCGTTGATCTGGGCGAGCCGCTGCTGACCGACACCGACGGCGATACCACACCCGATACCGGCGCGTTGGCTCACGACACCAACGTCAAGATCGTGGTGCGCGTCACCGTTCCGGGTGGAACCGCCGACAACACGGTCGATGTGACCACGCTGACCGCGACGTCGTCGTTCAACACCAGCATCTCGGATACCGCGACGGACACCACCACGGTCAGCGCACCGAGCCTGACCGTCACCAAGTCGGTCGCCCCGCTGGGCAACCAACCGCCAGGGACCGTCTTGACTTACACCATGGTGGTCACCAACGGCGGTACCGGCACAGCCACGAATGTGGTGCTGAGTGACGCGATCCCGACCAATACCACGTATGTGGCGGGTTCGATCACGCAGGATGCGGCTGTCAAGACCGACATCGTCGATGGCGACAACGCGGACCACAACGGGACCACAGCAGGTGCCGTAACGGTAACGATCGGTAGCTTGGCGTCGAGCGCTTCGACGACCATCACGTTCCAGGTGACGATCAACTAGCACGAAGCTCGGAACGGGGAGAGCGCCCCCACGGCGCTCTCCCCTACCGAATCGGCCGATGCTCGTTACCCAGCGCACGCTCCGGCTCGCTCCGGTGGCACTGTTGAGTGCCGCGCTCGGGTTGTTTTGTCCAGCGACGGCCTCCGAACCGCTCTCCGGCGGGGTCGTGATCAATCAAGCTCGCGTCGACTATCAACCGGGCACGCTCCCCGTATTGGTGCGCGTCGGCTCCAACATCGTCCGCACTCCGGTCATTCCACCCTGCTCGAGCGGCTCGACTCAATTGACGCTGCGTGTCACGCCGCGTGGCAGTGTGCAACCGGGCGCAATGCTCGATTACCAAGTGGCGGTCAAGAACAACACGTCGGCAGCGTTGCTGAGTTTGGCTGTGCAACTTCCTATCGATGTTGGTCTACAACTGCCTGAATCGTTCACCTCCGGTTCAACCACCGCGACACCGGATCGCCGACCGACAACGATCGAGGCACGCCTGGTCGTCGAGACGCGCACTGTGATCTGGACCATCGATCAGCTCGATCCGGGGCAAACCGTGCGCCTCGCGTTGCGCTCGGCGGTGCGTGGCGATCTGCCGCCGCGTTCGTCGATCACGATGCAAGCGCGCGCGCGGCCGAGCGAGTGCACGGGTGAGCTCGAAAGCAACGATGTCGTGACCGCCGTGGTCGTGCCGGTCTTGCGCGTCAGCAAACGGGCCGAGAGCTCTTCCGCCGCGCCGGGTGATACGGTTGGTTACAGCATTCAGTTGCAGCACACCGGGATCGGCCCGCCGCTGACCTCCGTCGAAGCGATCGATCGACTGCCGGAGCTGTTGCGTTACGTGCCGGGCAGCGCGCGTCGCGACGGGCGCAAGCTTCCCGATCCGGTGATTTCCAAAGATGGACGGACGTTGCGTTTCGCCGTCGGCGCCATGAGTGCAGGCGACACGGTGGTGTTGCGGTTTGCCGCCGTGGTCGGCCCCACCGCTGAGCAGGGTGAGGCGATCAATCACGCGTCTGCCATCGGCATCGATGACTCGCTCGTGTCGTATCGCTCGAATGAGGCGAGTGCCGCGATCGGCATCGTGCCGGGACCGTTTCGTCGCGAGGCACATCTCATCGGTCGCGTCTTCATCGATGACAATGGTGACGGTCTACCTGGGGCCGACGAACCGGGCGTACCGGGTGTACTGGTCGCGTTGGAGGATGGCACCGGCAGCGTGACCGACATTGCCGGACGTTGGCATATCGAAGCGGTGCGCCCCGGGCTGCATGCGCTGCGGTTGGACCCTGCGACGTTGCCCACCGGCCTCACCCCGGCAACCGTTACCGAAGATCCTGATAATCCTGCGAGCCTCGCGAGCTTCGTCGAGGCTGGCGCCTCGCGACTGATCGAGGTCCGTCCTGCCACACTCGCTGTCGCCGACTTCTCGGTCGCGCCGCGGCAGGCCGCGCGCTGCACGATTCGCGCCGGCGAGTTGGTGTTGCTGATCCCGACCGCGTCCCTGATCAGCGCCGATGAAACACAAGCGCAGACCGCCTCGCGTTACATCGCGGCGGCGGCCGCGTCGATTGCCGAACGCGGGTTGGGGCAATTGGCCGCCTCGATCGAGTGTCAAAGCGTTCCTGGTGTCGCCGCGCCGGCAACCGAGGAGCTGCAAGCGCGACTGCGCGCCGCGTTGATCGAACGAGACAATCGTGAGCGGCATGTCGATCTCGATCTGCCGGCAGCAGCGTCCGCACCAACCGAGAGCGCTGCACCGGTCGCCACGGACTCGCTCGAACCGTTGGTTCGTACCGCCCCGAGCTATCCAGCGATCGTCTCGCCGGCGTCGGGCGCACGCGCCGACCGATCAT
>CAZAHQ010000099.1:0-10069 GCA_964484415.1 uncultured Acidobacteriota bacterium
ATCGAGACCATCAACAAGCTTGTGCGTACCGCGCGCACCCTGGTGCAGGAACTCGGACGCGAGCCATCGCCCGAGGAGATTGCCGAGCGCATGGATGTTCCGGCTAGCAAGGTGAGAAAGGTCTTGAAGATCGCGCAGGAGCCGATCTCACTCGAAACGCCGATTGGGGAGGATGAAGATTCGCACCTCAAGGACTTCATCCGGGACAAGAAAAGCCCTTCTCCCCAGGAGGCGGTGGTCAAAATGAACCTCAAGGAACAGACCAACGGGGTCCTGAAGACCCTGACTCCAAGGGAGGAGAAGGTCCTAAAGATGAGGTTCGGAGTTGAAGAAGGTAGCGAGCACACACTCGAAGAGGTCGGGCAATCGTTTGCGGTAACGCGCGAGCGGATTCGTCAGATCGAATCGAAAGCGCTGCGCAAGCTTCGTCAACCGTCACGTGCCCGCTTGCTCAAGCCGTTTCTGAGCGGCGGACCGGATACAACCGCATCACCGTGACGTGATCATCGTCTCTGAGCCTCAGGCTGAGCGTAGTTCGGGGCGGCCCTGACAGGGGCCGCCCTTTTTCTGTGTACGGTGGATGCTCTCTGACTCAGTACGGATTTGTCCGAGACGCAGCGTGCAGCTCGGTCCGACACGCAATTCGGCGAATCTGCGCGAACTCGACAGCTACCAAACTCCGTTGCTCCTAGAACATCAACAGCGTACTTTCCGCACCAGGAAGGTAGGCCTAGACCGAACGGATGAAGGGGTGCGCTGGTGTGTTCATTGCGTGCTCATCGGTTGGGATTCGGTCTGAACTGCGCCGCAGTCCACCGTGCAGTACGCGAGCGGTGTAGCGAGAAGCGATTTGCTTGTCGGCTCAGTGAGAGTCATCCGAAAGATCGGCGGTGCGGTCAGCGGCGTGCTCACGACGAAAACCGAATACGCATATCCCGGCGAAGTGCGGTATGAGGCAAACGTACGTGTCCACAGCGTGCAAGGGCCGACTTACATGTATCCGGACCTCCTGCAGGCCAATGTCAGTTCGGGAACGAATGCCAAGGTCTACAAGTCTGGGTACACAAGTACGGCGTTCGACGAGGTAGACGGAGCGCAGCCAGGCGGTTCGTGGAGCTTTGGTGACTGGTATCAAGTGTCGTCGTCGAAGGGGTCCTTTCTTCGAACGGATGGCCCGCATCGCTATCCAACGACAAGAACCACAGGCGGTGCCGACAACGACCAGACTACCCCGCTCTGGACGGATGCAAACGACGCCGTCGAGTACGATATCGACGAGACAGGCGACCGCGCCGCGGGGCGATCTACTTTTACCGATACCTGTGACACACAAAACACGGTCTGTCTTTCCGATCGTGAGGTTGGGGAGGCGTTCGACGTCGACGAGAGACTCATGTTCCTCCAGGGGGCTTTTCTGATGCTTGACTCAGGGTCCGCGACTGGAACCGTCGGTGAAGAGATCGTTGCGGCCCGTGCCCGCGGTCCGCTGGGCATCATCGCGATCAAGCAGACGCAAGGGGGATCCGGTCCTGGCTCACCCGTGTTCTGCACACCAACTGTCAGCGTGATCTATGCCAACGACGGCGGAACAGCGGACTTGAGCCCAACGCTCACCGGATGCAGTAATCTCGCCGGATGGGACCTTTACTCGAGTGCCGGCGCTGGGACGTATCAGCGACTCGGAACGCTACCGCTGGGTGTGAAGCTTCGCGAAGCGGGTCTGCTTCTCAACGAACAGAAGACTTACTACGCCGCTGCGGTCGGCAACGACGGCTCGCGCGGCTCCCTCTCCCAGGGCTACGCATTCACTCATTCAGATACGACAGCTCCAGCCGCTCCGACTGCCGTCTCGGCTTCCGCGACGGCTGGTCAGGTCACGGTGTCGTGGACCTCACCTCCGGACGCGGACGTAGAGAAGTTCAAGATCTACGCTTCCGTGACATCCGGCGGCTCGGCGACCCTTATCGATAGTGGTACAGATTCGCACTGCCGTACGAGCCGCACTGTTTCGGCGACGGCAGGAACCTACTACATCACCGTGAAGGCCGTCGACTTCGCGGGCAATCACAGCGCAGCATCCACGCAGGTACAGGTGACCGTCCCATGATTCTCTGGCGCATCGTCCTCGTCGGTTCCTGTCTTCCGCTCACCGTCTCCGCAATGGCGCAGTCGGAGCAATGCCACGATTGGGACGGGGACGATGCGCCGTCTGGGCTGGAGTGTTCCGTCGGCACCGATTGTGCCGACGATCTCTGGACGATCCGCCCCGGATCTCTCGAGGTCTGTGACGGCTTTGATTCTGACTGCGACACGAATCTCGACCAGGGGTGCGACCGATACTGCGACACACCCGTGTTGTCGCAGAACCAATCGACGCTTTCGATGAGTTCGGAGTTTCCAGAACTCCTCAGTGGCGGGGACATCGCATTGCTTCCGGACGGGTTCCTTGCCTGCGGCTCAAACTATTTCTACGACCCCAATACCGACAATCAGAAGGAGCGTGTGGTTGTTCGTCGATTCGATCGACTTGGACAACCGCGTGGTCCATCGGAGCGTGTCGGTCGCCCGATCGATGCGACTCTCGACGAGGCATTCTGTCGGCTCGCGGTTGGCGGCGATCGCGCACTTGTGACGTGGCGACAGTATTTCCCCGGTCCAGACTCGACATACAAGTACTTTGCTCGCCAACTCGATCTCTTCGGTCGCCCGCTCGGGACTGTCGTAGAAGTCACCGGACAGTTCGGCGGCTCCTCCGCGTACTGGGGAGTGCCGGTCTGGAACGGCGAGACATTCGGTGTGTTCTGGGCTCAAGGCAACTCGCCGCGTATGCTCTGGCTGACGACCGTGCCACGTTGGCCCGATCAGCAAGAGCCAACCAAGGTCCTGGTCTCCGACAATCTCCTCGGCGATGCTCGACTCTTCGGTAGGTACGATGCGAAGTGGAGCGACGGCGCCTACTTGCTCGCATTCCAGGGCGGAAAGGGCACTCTCAACGCGATGATGTCCCTTCGTGTCGACCGCAACGGCGTGCCGCTTAATTCTGGTTACGAGACGCCAGACCACGGAGAGGGCGGTGTGGCCTTGGCACCGGTCGGAACGCGCACCCTGATGGTGTGGATCGACGTCGAGATATTCAGCGCTCTCGTTTGGTACCAGTTTGTCGACACAGCGACGGGTCAAGCGCTCCCCCCCGGTCCACGACAGCTCATGACGCCGACACCATTCAACGGATCGGCAGCCCTCCACGATCCGATCATCACCTGGACGGGGGAGATGTTCGTGGTAGAGGTCACGAATCAGTATTTTGCTGGCGCAAACCCAGACTACGACCATTGGCTCTGGCGAATTCGCGAAGACGGAACGGTGTTGGACCCACAAGGGATTCGCCTGAGCGGTCCCGGTCCGCGCGCGGAAGCAACGGATATGATCTGGGACGGCAAGGAACTTCTCTACTTCTTCTCGATGAAGTTCCCGCGCGACCTCCGCCGTGCCCGCGTCGCGTGCTCGTGCGGCGACCTTGATCACGACGGCCGCAACTCGTGCGCCGACGATTGCGACGATAGCAATGCCCAGGTAGCGGTCACGCGCCCTGAGATCTGCACTGGGGGACTCGACGATGATTGCGACGGCCTCGTCGACTGTCGCGATCCGAACTGTACGGGAGGCCCCGGCCCCGTCGAGGTCGCCAACGTGCGCTGGTCTGGCAACACGCTTACCTGGAACGTGCCCGCGACCGCCACGCGCTACGCGATAGCTCGCGGCCTGATAAGCGATCTGGTGCGACGACAGGACATGATCCACGCGGACTGTCCAGCGTATGAGAACGTCGGAACCACATGGTTTGACGATGGCCGCAAACCGCCGGTGGGAGACGTGCTGTGGTATCAGGTCCGCGCCGAGGCGGGCCCCTGCCGCTACGGGAGTTGGGGCGTCGAGCCGCTGCGTGCTTCGATCGAAGCGTGCAACTGAACGAGCACAATGCGGTGCGCCAGATGCTCGAGCACCGATACCCCGATCGACGGTCACGACACTCGCACGAGACGACACGGGCAAGCGTCCGCCAATCCCGCCTTGTAACCGACAAGGCATCCCGCCTTCTCCCAGTCAAAGACTTCGCCAATCGATTCCGAGCCAATCATCAGCCAACCCGCGTAGAATCGGCCGCAGATGCAAGGCGACGCACGCGCACACGGTCACCCCCCCCGTCGCGAGGCTCTCTTCGTGCTGCTCGGCGCGATCTTCCTGAGCAACGCGCTGATCGCCGAAATGGTGGGCGGGAAGCTGTTCCAAACCTCGATGTTTGGATTGCCACTCACGCTCAGCGTGGGCGCGCTGCTTTGGCCGGTGGTGTTCGTCACCAGCGACCTGATCAACGAGTACTTCGGTCGCAGCGGTGTACGGCGTTTGAGCCTGGTCGGCGCCGCGATGATTGCGTACGCCTTCGTCGCGATTTGGGTCTGCGGGTTGCCCACGGCGGCATCGTTTTCACCGGTACCGGACAGCGCGTTCAACGCCGTCTTCCGGCAATCACGCTGGATCATCGTTGGATCGATCTGCGCGTTCTTGGTGGGGCAACTGGTCGACGTGTCGGTGTTTTGGGCGCTGCGACGCGCCACGGGACCAAGCAAGCTGTGGTTGCGCGCGACCGGATCGACCGTGGTGAGTCAGTTGATCGACACGTTCATCGTGGGGTTCATCGGACTGCACCTGCCGTTTCTGATGTACGGACCAGGCAATGGGATCGACTTCCCGACCTATCTCAAGGGGGCGGCCAGCGGGTACGTCTTCAAGTTTGTGGTGGCCATCGCGATGACGCCCGCGCTCTACCTTGGGCACAGCGTATTCGATCGTTGGTTGGGGGTGCGTGAATCGCAAGCGCTGATCGGCGAAGCGGTTCATGAAGAAGAAGTCCGACGCCGCGACTAAAGCGGAAAGATCTCTCCCTCGAACGCGACGCGCGCGCCGGCGGCTTCGATCGTTCGTGTTGCGGTGCTTTTCGGGTCGTGCGCCGGATTGCTGTGATTGAGGTGGATGAACTGCACCTTGCCTCGTTCCTTCGGCGCTAAGGTCGCAAACCGCTGCAACGACTCGACGATGAACGGATGCGGAATCTCGCTCATGTCGCGCCCAGGCAGTTCTTCAGAGTCGAAAAACGTCCCGTCGAGCAGCGCGACATCGCTCTTTGCAATCAACTCCTCGACGCGGCGATCCCAACGCTCCCACTTGTCGATATCGGGGATGTACAGCAGGTTGCGATTGGGGCCTTGGATCATGAATCCATAGGTATCGGTGAACTCGGCGCGATGCGGCACGGAGAACGCGGTTACCGACAGGCTGTCGGTCAACGCCAGTGGCGTATCGGGGGCCCATGGCTTCAACGCAATGTTTCCTAACTTCACCAACAAGCTCCACGGGCCGTTCGCGCTGAGAAACTGCGCCATGGAAGGGGAACAGTGCACCGGCAACCCCTGCGCGCCCAACGCTTCGCGGCCGAAATGGAACAGCCCCGTGTAATGCCCGATGTGTGCATGCGTGAGCAACACGCCGTCAACAGGCAGTGGCGATACGCGTTGCGGAGGATGCCCTGCTGCCTCCTGAAGTTGCTCGCGAATGTCGGGCGTTGCATCGACAAGCCAGCGTTGATGGGTGACCGGATCGACGATCAGCAGCGAGGCAACGAAGCGGCGAACGGAGCGATTGCTCCAGTCAGGCGCGGCACTCGTTTGGGGGCCGAGTTGCGGGCGGCCGCCGTCCTGCGCGACACCAAGTACCAGCACGTACGGTGAGCGTGGTGTCGGCTGCGCAATTTCACGTGTTGCCAAACAACCGCAACAGAGCATCAAGAACGTGCAGGCCGAGACGAGTTTGCCGCGCATCGGCGCAGCATACCGCCGGTACGGCTCGGATGGTCAGCGCGGCGCTGCCGCCGTGAGTTTCATCCGCTCGGCTGCCAACTGCAGGACTTCCTTGATCTCCTCGATCTTGAACGGCTTGGCGACGTAGTGATCCATCCCTGCTTCCAGGCAAGTCTCGCGATCACCGGCCATCGCACTTGCCGTCAGCGCCACGATGAACGGCCCGTTGCCCTGTCGCTGCTGGCTGCGAATTTCTCGCGTGGCTTCGTAGCCATCCATCTCCGGCATCTGGCAGTCCATGAATATCAAGTCGTAGTCGGTCTTCATTGCAGCGAGAAGCGCTTCGCAACCATTCTCGGCGGTGTCGGCCTCGCACCCGAGCCGGTTCAGTACCCGCGCCAGAATCTCCAAGTTCACGCGGTTGTCTTCGGCCACAAGGATGCGCAACGGGGACGATGTTTCCACGGCTGGGTGTGCGAGTTGACCGGCAGGGCTTGCTAGGTCCGCGCTCTGAGAGACGCCAAAGCGAGCGGTGAACCAGAACATGCTGCCGTCGCCGAGTCGACTGCTAACGCCGATCTCACCGCCCATCAGGTGCACCAGCCGCTGGGAGATCGCCAGTCCTAAGCCGCTTCCCCCATACCGTCGCGATGTCGAGGATTCCGCCTGCGAGAACAGTTGGAATAGCCGATGGTGCCGCGCGGGGTCGATACCAACACCGGAGTCGCGCACTTCGAAGCGAAGCACGCACTCGGTCGGCGTGATCGACACAGCGGTGACCGAGACTTGCACCCAGCCGCGCGGTGTGAACTTGATCGCATTGCTCACCAAGTTGGTGAGAACTTGCCGGACGCGGACCACATCGCCCAGGACGCTCGCCGGTACGTTGTCGGGAATCGCGTGCTCCAGCGACAACCCCTTGCGTCGCGCGCCATGTCCGAGTAACGCAAACACATCATCGACAACCTGCCGCGGGTTGAGTGTGACGTGTTCAAGCTCCAGCTTTCCAGACTCGATTCGGGTGAAGTCAAGAATGTCGTTGATCAACTTCAGCAGCGTCTCGCCAGAAGTCTTCACGATGTCACACAGGCGGCGCTGTTCATCGCTGAGCTCGGTATCCAACAGAACGGTAGAACTGACGATCACGCCGTTCAATGGCGTGCGTATCTCGTGACTCATCGTTGCCAGGAACGTGCTCTTGGCGTCGGCAGACGCTTCGGCCGTTTCTCTGGCCCGAACCAACTCCGTAATGTCGTGACCTTGACCGACCGTTCCGATGACCTTTCCAACCGCATCATGCAGGCGGGAGAAGCTCAACTCGATGTACGAGTCGTGCCCATCCGGCCTGCGTACCTCCACGCAAACTGTGTGCGACTCCAAGCCGGTCGCCAAGAAATCAACGTGCGCGTTGTGCAGCCGATGAGCAGTGTTGGCTTCTATCTCGGGAATCTCGAGCGCCGTCCTTCCGGCAGGATCGTACGCGACGCCGAAGTCCTGGTGCCAGGCGCGGTTGACCATTGCGTAGCGGCCGTCGAGATCGCGCACAGCGATCGGGTGTCGCGACGCGTTCAGGATGTCGCGCAGCCGCGCTTCGGCATCGTGCTGCAGAGTCTCGTAGACCGTGCGCAAGGCGTCGGCAGAGAGGCGCGGGAGGGCAGAGGAGGAGGAGTCGTGCCGCTCGGCCGCTCTGAATGCGTCGACCAGCGTGCTCCACTGCGCCGCCGTCGGTGGATGCAAGGGGTCCAAACCGAGTCGGGCCAACTCGTCACGTAGGATTCGGGCCAGATCATTCACGGTCGTTTCGCTCGTCGGGTAGGAGCCGCACCAGTTCCCATGTATGACATGACGGACGGCACGCGAGGAACTTGAGTCCGTTACAGGGCGACATCCATCAACCGGGCAGTGAAGCGGACAATCCGGATCAATCGGGACTTAGCTGGTGGAGGGCGGAGTGAACTTTTTGAGCCTTGCGTCGCGGTTTTTTGCGGGCGGGACCGGCGTCGACGGGCCGACGCGAAACCCGATTGTGGCTTGCGCCCGTTTGGCAGCCAGCGCCTCGTCCAGCTCTGCGCGACCGGCAATGCCCGATCCGGGGCCAATGACGGCGACCGAATAGTCCCCCTGAGGGAGTGATCCTTCCGGAATCGCACCTTCGTATTCGCGGCAGGTCGCCTCCTGATTCTTCTGCGAGCCGCGCCGCTGCAGCGCAACTTGAAACAGTGCCGCCGGCTTGTCACCCGGTTTGAAGACCACCGCTCGGGGGGTCGCTTCACTGGGTCCACACGCAACGAAGCGCAGAAGCATGCGATCTTGCGGATCGAGCGTCTCATCGGCGCGCAGCGGAATGAACGATGTTCGCTGCGCATCGCGCGGAACGATCACGTTCTTGCTGCCGGCCGGTTCGAGCAGGAAGTCACGACCGCTGTTGCGCCCCAGGCGCAGCGCGCCGATCTCGCTTGACGATCGTGTTGCGCGCGACACATTGAGCGTTGCCGTCGAGGATCCAATGTCGCCCGTGATGAGATCTTCCACGACGACTCGAATGTCGTAGCGCCCCGGACCGGGCAACGTGCAGTGACTCCGAAGCATCAACATCGCGGGCGGGAATCGTGTGGGAAGTTGATCGGTACGTACGGCGCGCTCCGCTCCATCTCCCAACGTGCAGTAGGTTCGACCGACATCGTCGGTAACCAAGCCCTCCCACCCGAAACGCGCCAAGTAGCCGGTTTCGCCTAGCGGTTGGAAGGACAGATCGGGCAGCATCACGGCGGTTTCGATCGTCGTGACAAGCGGCTTGCCGCCATCGGGGTAAGAAGCCGAAAGACGTACCTCGGGGAATCGATAGGCACTTGGCTCGATCAACGCGGCCAACCGTTTGCCCGTGCGCAACGTGACGTCGTCGCTGAGCGCGACCTGGTTGATAGAGCGCACGCGATAGGGCCAGTACTGCGGAAACTTCCCCGTATCGAGCCGCACATCGACAGTGTGATACTCCTGCCGCTTAGTGGGCGCCTCCATCGGAATGCTGAAGAGGTAATAGCAAGACAACTGAGCCAACGCGCGTTCGAATACCGCAACCACGTTGCCGACCGAGCGCACCGTGTCTCCGCCCGTTGCGTTGGTGAGGTACTCGAGCAAATCGGATTCGCGCGGCGCCTGCAGGCCCAACTGAGTCGTGCGCGCTTCAACGGCCCAGAGCGTGAAGCCTCCAGCGGCGGCATCGCGCAGTCCGCTCGCCTGCGTCAGCCAAGATTCCTCCGGTAGGTCGAACCAGGCCGAGGTAAACAAGACCACTGCTTTGCGCCCGCGAACATGCTGATGGGACAAAAGCAGCGATTCGAGGGCCGCGAGGCTCGGGCGACTATCGACAGGTCGCGCCAGCATGTCGCGAACCGTGCGATTGGGAATCGAGTTGCGCTGGAACTCGGCAAACGGGCCGTTGTCTTGAATCGAAAACGAATCGGACGAGTCGAAGCTGTTCGGCTTGGTCGGATCGGTGAGCGGGATCGCGGTGTCGGAACGGGTTGGATCTTCGGGCTCAGGGATCGATGAATCCGGATTGGGTGGCAGCGATGGCATGTCGAGCTCGCGCAAGCGGCGCGCAGCATCGCGAATCGCGGCGGGATCGGTGACGAAGTCGTACGTGAGCGGCATCACGCGACGGCCGTACGCGAACGCCTTCACCCGCAGCGGAGTGGTCACCATGCGCTCGGCCAGGCTATCGATCGCGGTAGCGGCCTCGGCGCGCATCCGCGCATCGAGGAAGTTGAGATCGACAAACAGCAGGACGGTTGGAGCGGCTTCGACCAAGTTCTGGTGCTGTTCCGGATCGTCGGTGCCGCAGACCTCGTCAAACTCGACCCGAGCCGCCTTCCCAGGCGAAAGCAGCTTGCCGTCGAGACGCAGCTCGAACGCTTCGGCGGGAATCCCCGGGACCGAAGCCCATGCGCTGCCCCTCGGATCGATCACCGACACGTCCACCAACAGCCGCCGGACCGTGACGGTTTCGTTCTTGGGGATCACGATCGGTGCGTTCTCCTCGGGAAAAACCGCGGTGGACGCGGCCAGAAGCAAGCCCGCGGCGAACACGGAGCGAACAAAGTGCGGTCGCGGAAATGCCCCATGTGCTAGGATCTGCGAGCTTTTCAGGGCCCATAGCTCAGGCGGTGAGAGCGGCCGACTCATAATCGGCTGGTCCCAGGTTCGAGCCCTGG
>CAZAHQ010000100.1:0-10057 GCA_964484415.1 uncultured Acidobacteriota bacterium
AGCGCCGCCCTCGGTCACTCCAAAGCAAGATCTCGCGGCGTCGAGGTTTGGGTCAAAGGAACGATCAACAACGACGGCGGCGGCTCGATCAGCAATCTCTCGCGGCCCGGTGCCGTGATTTTGGGAGGCTTTGCCGGAACCGAAACCTCGGCGTGGCAGCGCAACCCTGCGACGAACGTCACAACCTGGAAGGGGAGCGCCTCCAGCGCGCTTCTCACCGCCACGCGCGCCGGCGTAGTTATCGATGGGATGACGCTCGACACCGGCACCAGCGCCGTCGCGATGACTGCACCTGACGGTGGGGTGGAGTTGCGTGGTGTGACCTTCAAGAATTTCACAGCCAACGCCGTCGATCTCACGCTCGATGGCACGGCCGACGCCTCTCTCACGATCGACTCCAGCAGTTTCGACGCCGCGAGCCAACGTGCGATCCGTGTACTCGTCACCGCCGGCACACTGAGCGGGAACATTCGAGCGAACAGCTTCACTGGTTCCAGCACCGCTGCGATCCAGCTCGAGGCCAATCCGACGGCCGCCGATGCGTTCATCACGACTCGTCTAACGCGCAACGTGATCAACGGTGGGGCCCGCGGCATTTGGCTCTCCGCGCGCGCAGACGATGACGGATTCAAGTCCTCGATCACCGGACCGGTGCTCTCCAACGTGATCCGCAGCACCACGATCGAAGCGATGCGTGTCGAGGCGCTTGGAGCCTTCACGACATTCAGTGGCACGACATCGGCGCTCGCCAACCCGCCGATCGTCGGGAACACGTTGGTGGATGGTGCGACCGGCCTCTCGTGCACGGTCACACGAACCGATTCCACGGCGAGCCCTTCGTCGCACACGGTGCGCGCCAACCCTGCCGTTTGGAACAACCTGATCACGCACATGTCGGGCGCTGCGATCTCGGAAAGCAGCGACAACGCAGCGGCCAACCTGACGGCCGATCCGGTGGTGATTACCAACGATCTGTTCTCGGCCACGCCGCTGTACCGCGACGAGGGCGCGAGCAACCTCACGATCAGCCAGGTCAACGCGCTTTCCGGCAACTCGGGAAACAGCTCGCAGGATCCGCTGTACGTCAATCGCGCAACGTTCGACTACCACCTGTCGGCAAGTTCTCCCGCCATCGAGGGTGGGCGGACCGATGCGCCCGCGAGCGCTAGCGAAGACTTCGAGGGGAATCAGCGTCAGAAAGGAACAAAGCCCGACCTTGGTGCGGACGAGCGGTAGGCGGGCGCACTCACCGATATCGACGACCGACCAGTCGCGGAAAGCACCGCAACGAGGAGACATTTCGCGACCGCATGGTTGAAGCACCTGCGCGGTGAGTTAGGCTGCGTACCTGATGAAGAGGCTCGCTCGTCCCATCCCCACGGCGCCGCTGATGTTGGCGGGACCCGCTTTGATCCTCGGCGTGTATGCCGGCCTGCAGCGGCTCGGGCTTCCGTTGCCCGGCGTCACCACAGCCGTTCCGACATCCCACGGACCGATGATGATCGTCGGTTTTTTTGCAGCGCTGATCAGCTTCGAGCGTGCGGTGCGCGGCGGTCGGCGTTGGTTGTTGGCCGCTCCGGTGTGTGCCGGCGCCAGCGCCTTGATCTCGTTGTGGTCGGTCGATCTCTCGGCAGCGCTTGCGATCGTAGCCGCCGCGCTGTTGCTGATCGCAGCCTCGAGCGATTTGCGCGGGGAGCGTCCGTTGGTTGCGGTCCCACACACCTGTGCGGCCTTGGCGCTGACCGTCGGCAGCGTGCGTTGGTGGTTGGGCGATCCGTTGCCGGCGGTGATTGGCGCTTGGATCGGCTTCCCAATGCTGAGCATTCTGGGCGATCGCCTCGAGCTGCATTCGCCCCAGGCACGTCGCGACGATCGCGCTTGGTTGATCGTTCCAACGGCGCTCGTGTTGCTTGCTGGCGCACTCACCGCCAACTGGCTGGTGCCGCGCACGCCTTGGCTACTCGCCGGCGGATGCACATTGCTTGCAGCGTGGCTTTTGCGCTTCGATCGCGAGGGACTAGGGTTTCATCGTCCGGGGTTGCCTCGCTACCATGCGATCGGTCGTACCTGCGGGGCGATGTGGCTCTTGATCGGAGCTGTCGCTCTGATTGCGTTACCGCTGCAACCGGCGGGGATGGTCTACGATGCACAGGTCCATCTGTTGCTGGTCGGTTTCGTGCTGAACTTTGTCTTCGCTCACGGCCCGGTGGTGTTCTCGGGACTGTTTGGCAAGGTCCCGTATTGGCATCCATGGCTGCCGGCTCCGCTGCTGATGCTCCAACTCGGGATCTTCTTTCGTCTGTTCGGTGATTTTGGGAAGTCACCCGAACTGCGAATCGTTGGCGGTGTTGCCACCGCACTCGCATTCATCCTGTTCTTGGTCGTGACACATCTGAGAGTCGGTCGACCTGTACCAATCGACGCGTGAATCGACAGTGGCGTGCGAAGCGCGCGCTACTGGACGCGATTGTCGCAGTACGTATGTGCCTCGGGGCCGGTGTCATACCATCGCAGCGCGTTCTCGCACGAGGCGCCGGCGCTGGTGGCATCGCCGCGCGCATCCTGCGCCATCGCCAACAACAACCAAGCGCGCCCGAGTTGTGGTCGAACCTCGAGTGCGCGACGCGCCAGGCCCTCCGCCCGTTCGGGTGCGTCGGCCCTCAGTTGGCGTGCGGCTGCCAGTAGCAGCAGGTTGAGATTGTACGGATTGATCGCCAGTGCCGGTTCGATCAACGCCAGAGAGGTGGCTGGATCTCGCTCGCATTGAAACACGGCAGCGGCTGTGAGCCCGATGTCGCGCCGCGCCCACGGCGTGAGCTGCGCGACGCGCCGCGCGGCGCTAGTGCGGGTGGCGCAGTCATTGCTCGACACCGCCAGAGTCACCTGTCGTTGTCCAGCCACCACGCGATACGCCAACCCGGCCGCGACGATCGTGAGCACGATCGCCACGATGCGAAGGGACCACGCGCGCACGGGAGCAGCGTCGACGGGGGCCGTAGGCGACGAAGCGCGCCACGCAGCACCGACGATCAACATCGCAAGGCCTGCGCTGGCGGGCGAGTGCAGCGGAAACGCAATCAGCGCGTGGAGTGAAACCCCGGCCAAGCTGGCAGCAAGCGCCCATCGTTGTTGTCGGACCGCGTACCACACGCCGCCCACGAACAGAAGCGCAAGTGCGACCGTCGCCGGGGCGCCGAGTTCCGCAGCGCGCTCGAGCCAATCGTTCTCGCAGCGTTCGGGTTGTCGCTCCAACGAGAACTGCGGGTCGATCGCCGCGCGCTGGTGATACAAGGGATAGACCGTGCTCCAGCGCCCCGCTCCCACACCAAACAACGGACGCTCGCCGATCATCGCCAGCGTATTGCGCGCCAGCGCCAGTCGCGTCGACCCGGATCCTTCCATCGGACGGGTCGCCAGCGACAATGTCGACGCCACCGAAGGGAGTGGCTGTATCCCACGCACCGGTATCAGCAGCGCAGCGACAATCAAGAGCGCCGCGGCGACAAGCGGGGCCGCGAACGGCGCCACGAACGATGTTGCCGGCGCGGCAGGGCGCGACGTGACACGCTCTTTGCCGCGCCGCTGATCAGCACGCGCACGCGACGCGTGACGCAGCGACCACCATGCAGCCGCGAGCATCAGCCCCCAACCAATGGCAGCAGCGCCCCACCCACCGCGTGAGCGCGTCGCGATCAAGAACGCCGCGCCTGCCGCAGCACTCGAGATTGCACCCCAGCGAGTCCATGTGCGGCGCGCGCGCAGCCCGGTCCAGAACGCCAGCGGCACCGCGACAACCATCGCTTCGGCGGCCACATTGCGATTGACGAAGGTAGCGGCCGGCGGCCGCGCCTGAGACAACCACGACATCTCCCATCCGAGCCAGGCCTGCATCAAGCCAAGTGGTGCAATGACCGCCAGTCCCCAGGCGGCCCCGCAAGCCACGGCCGCAACCTGTTCTTCATCGAGCCTCGATCCTGACAGCGCCAAGCCAAGCAGTGCTGCCAGCACGACGAGATCAAAACTCACGGCTACTCGCTCGGCCGCAGGGACCAACATCAATCCGAGTGCACCCGCGCCCAACACCACAACGGCCAACAACCCCACAACACGCGACGGCGCACTCGATCGCCGCCACGACAACAGCGTCCACAACAGCGGTGCAGCGATCAGGATCAACGCCACGCGCGGCGCATTTGCCGGCTGCTCCAGCCCCGGCAAGAACATCACCAGGAGCGCCGCCGCGAAGAGCCCGAGTGCCAGATTCATGCAGGGAAGCCTAACACCCAGCTCGATGGTGATTGGTGTTGTAGGCCGAACGGGACAACTACAACGCGCGCAACAACTGGGCGAGCAAGAAGCCGACGAGGCAGCCGGTCACAAAGCCGGCTGCGATTTGCCCCCAGTGGAGGGAGTTCTTCGAGCCGGAAGCCAAGGGCGCGGCCGCCGCCCGTTCGATCGCAGCGTGAGCTTCGGCTTCCGATTCGTCGATCAGCGACGACAGCGCCTGCGCCACGTGCTCGGCCAGTTCGTAACGCTCCTCCGCGGGCGCCAGCAGTTGCTTGATCGTGTTGAGCATCGCTTCAGGGATGTCGGCCCGTTTGCGGTACTCCGGCCACAAATCCTGGATGTTCTCGGGCACCGGGGACGCATACAGCATTTCAAACAGGATCGCGCCCAAGGCATACAGGTCGCCCTGAGTTCCCTTGCCTCCTTCGGGCGGCGCATACCAGTTGCGCTTGTCGGCCTCGCCACGATAGTGCTCGGGCAAGCCGAAGTCGGTCACCTTTACCAACCCCGCCGACGTGAACAGGATGTTGGAAGGTCGCAAGTTGCCGTGAATGATGCCGTGCTTTCCTGCGTGCGCGATCGCCAGTGCAACATCGCGCCCGACGCGAGCCACCTCTTGCCATGGATGCGCGCGCACCAATCGCTCGCGCAAGTCGCCGCCATCCAGATGCTCCATCAGCATGATGAAGGCGTCTTCGCGCTCACCGACGGCATGGATACGAACAATGTTGGGATGATCGACGCGCAGCAGATTGCGCACCGTGCGCAGCGCTTCCGGGTCCTTGATGTAGCGCTTCACGACGATTCGTTCGCCGTCGGCACCCCCCTTGCGCACCAAGTACACCGAACGACGATCGTCTTGCCGAATCACGTCGAGCAGTTCGAATCGACCCGAAGCTCCCAACGCGCTGGCAGCACCGCTGCGCGCGCCATCATCGATGTGGCGGCCTTCCAGCGCGTTGATCAACGCATCGCGAAACGCACTGGCGTCGGCATAGCGCCGCGTCGGCGATGGATGGAGGCTTTTCTCCACGATCGGCTGCAATCGTTCGGGGATACGTGCACCGGGTGCGATCTGCCCCGCGCCCGGCGGCAGTTTTCCGGTGACGATGCGATGCAGGATGACGCCCAACGAGTAGATGTCCGCCTGCGGCCCGACATCGTCGAACGAAACACGCTGTTCGGGTGCCATGAAGGCGCGTGTCCCCAGTGCCTGTTTGCCCGACGGCCCGTGCTCTTCATCATGTTCGACAGCAGCGGCCTTCACCGCGGCGATTCCAAAATCGCCGATCTTCACCTGTCCGCGCCGGCTGACCAAGATGTTGGCCGGCTTGACGTCGCGATGCACGACGCTGTTGCGATGCGCGTAGGCCAATCCCCGCACCGCGTGCAGCAAGATCTGCAGCGCGCGATCGCGTGATAGTGTCCCGCGCGACAGCATGTCTTGCAGCGTCTCGCCTTCCAGATACTCCATCACGAAGTACGGACCGCGCGACGAGGCGCCGCGATCGATGACCTGCACCACGTTGGTGTGATTCAACCGGGCCAAGACGCGCGCTTCGTTTTCGAACAACTGCACCATCTGTGGCTGATCGAGCAGTTCGTGCCGCAACACCTTGATCGCGACCTTCCGGCCCAGCGAGGTTTGCTCGGCCTCCCACACCTCGGCGAAACCGCCGCGCGCGAGCACACGAATCAACTGGTAGCCGGGAAGAAACTGATCGGGCGGAGCCCCAACGGTCGATGGGCTTTCGAGGGTCAGCGGTCCGGGCATTCAAGTCCTCTCCGCGGGACCGAGAGCGCGCTCCCGGACACCACCGGTCTGAATATGGGGCGCGTTCTTTCTAGAATCCCCCCCTATGCCCAATCTCTCTCGCCGGTTCACGCGGATCGTCGCAACCCTCGGTCCCGCCTCTGCGTCCCCCGCCATGCTGCGTCGCCTGATCGAGGCCGGCATCGACGTGGCCCGCCTCAACATGAGCCATGGGGACGCCGAGTCGCATCGCCGCGTGGCCCGCGATTTGCGCCGCGCCGCCCGCGCCGTCGGCCGGCCGGTCGGGTTGTTGGTCGATCTACAGGGCCCCAAGGTCCGGCTCGGCCGATTCGAGGGGGAATTGCCGCTGCGGACCCGAATGCAGGTCACGCTTACGACCCGAGCCGCGGAAGCCGATCCATCCAACGCGATCCTGCCGGTGGACTACAGCCACTTGCCCTCTGAGAGTGAAGCCGGGGATGAACTGGTGCTCGACGATGGCGCGGTACGGCTGCGGGTCGAGGCCATTCGTGGACACACCGTGATCTGTCAGGTGCTGGAGGGGGATTCACTTCGGTCGCGAGTCGGTTTGGCGTTGCCCCATGCCCGAGCCAAGCGCAGCGCCCTGACCGCCAAGGACCGGCGCGATCTGGTGTTGGCGGTCGAGCTGGGGGCCGATTTTCTGGCGCTGAGTTTCGTGCGGCGGGCCGAGGACCTGCTCGAGGCGCGCAAGCTGCTCGATCGCGCGGGAGGTGACGCGTTACTCGTGGCCAAGATCGAAACGCGGGCCGCCTGCGAAGCGCTCGACGATGTGCTCGCGGCGAGTGATGCGGTGATGGTGGCCAGGGGAGACCTCGGTGTGGAACTTCCCCCCGAGCGGGTACCGATCGAACAAAAACGGATCATCGACGCAGCCTCGACCTCGGGTAAACCCGTGATCACAGCCACACAGATGCTCGAATCGATGAGGCATTGCTCGCGGCCCACGCGCGCCGAGGCCTCCGATGTCGCCAACGCCGTTCTCGATGGGACATGGGCGGTGATGCTCTCGGCCGAGACCGCTTCCGGCGAGTACCCGGTCGAGTCGGTGGCGATGATGGACCGCATCGCGCGTGAAGCCGAGCGGACGCTGCTGCGCCTATCTCCAAGAAAACGCCGGATAAAACCGGCGATCACCGTGTCCGAGGGGATCGCCGAGGCCGGCTCGTGGATCGCCATCGATATCGGAGCGCGCGCCCTGGTGGCGCTCACTCGTTCAGGCGCAACGGCGCGGCAGGCGGCTCGCGTCTTCCCACCGCTGACCATCGTCGCCTATACCAGCAGCCCGCGAACCCTGACCCGCATGACCCTCTATCGCGGGGTCCAACCGCGGCCGATCCGCCCGACCCGCACCCTGGAACAGGCGATCGCCCTGGTCGATCGCGACCTCCGCACGCGCCGGCAGGCAGGACGCGGCGACAGCCTGGTGGTGCTCTCGGGGTTCCCGCATGAGAAGCCCGGGACCACCAATCGGATCACGGTGCATCGAATTAAGTAGGCTTACCTGCGGCCCGAATGCAGCAAGAACAGCGAGCTTTGTGGCTCGGAAGCGGGCTTCGCCGTAGACACTCCACGCCAGAGTTGTCGTGCCGGTTGTCCCTGGCCTCGGGAGGGCTGGCCGATACGGGCGGGCGCTGTGTTGTGGGGGAGTCGTCGGCACGTGTCGGCAAGGGACGCGAAACATAAGGGCGTGATCGAGCCAAGGATTCAGCGATCACGTTCGAGCGAGACGCACCGGCTGAGGGGGACCGGCCCATGTGGGTTCGGTCCCCTGCATTATTCAGGGTCCTGCAGCGACATCGATCGCTCCGATTTCACGTCGACGACTGCTCCATTCTGAATTTCTTTCACGTTCAAAACGAAAGCGCGCGGTGTTCGGAATGCGCGCGGATGGCCCAGCAGAATCGCGCGCTTTGGCGCGGCTGTTTCATTTCACTACACGGTGAAAAGTGTTTCGCCCGCTCCGATTCGAGGCGCTGTGCGTGTGTCGCGCTGGCACACGCCCGATGCGTGCCCATATTCCGGCTTTGGGTAAAGGGTTACGTTGGTTCACGGCGATACCGCCTTGGAGAAGTCCATGGGTGGCTCGCTCAGTGAAATGACGCTGCCGGTCGCGACGGGAAATCGCACCGCAAACGTTCTGGTGGTTGATGACGATGCATCGGTGCGACGGCTGTTGTCGTTCAACCTGAGCCAGATGGGTTATCAGGTGACCACCGTCGAAAGCGGCGAAGAAGCGCTCACGCGAATTGCAGAGCACGCGCCCGATTTGATTCTGCTCGACGTGATGCTGCCGGGCATCGATGGTTTGGAGACGTTGCGGCGCTTGCGTGCCGCGCACCCGGATCTGCCGGTGGTCGTGCTGGCGGGCAACAACAACGTCGAGACAGCGGTCGAGGCAATGAAGCTCACCGCCAATGACTTCATCACCAAACCTGTCGATATCGAGCGGCTGCAGGTGGCCGTACGCAACGGATTGGAATTCGGTTCGCTCTCACGCGAGATCGCACAGTTGCGACGCGAATTGTCCGGCCGGTACAGCTTCACGGAGATCGTCGGCGCTGAAACGGGCTTGCGCGATACGCTGCACATGCTCGAGAAAGTGCTGCCCACCGATCTGACCGTGTTGCTCACGGGAGAGTCCGGCACGGGTAAGGAGTTGTTCGCACGTGCGATCCACTACGAGGGGCCGCGCAAGGCCTCACCATTCGTGACGATCAACTGCGCGGCCCTTCCAGAATCGCTGCTCGAGAACGAACTGTTCGGCTATGAACGCGGCGCGTTCGGCGGTGCGGGGAAGACGCGCGCCGGAAAGTTCGAGCAGGCCGATGGCGGCACGCTGTTCCTCGATGAAATCGGTGCTGTGAGCCCGGCCTTGCAAGCCAAGCTGCTGCGCGCGCTGCAAGATCGGGTGGTGACTCGTGTCGGCGGCTCGGAAGCCGTTCCGGTGGATGTGCGTGTGATCTGCGCAACCAACCGCGACCTGTCGAGGATGGTGGAGCAGGGGATGTTCCGTGAGGATCTGTACTACCGGATCTCGATCTTCCCGATTGCAATCCCGGCGCTGCGGCAACGCCCCGAAGACATCCCGCTGTTGGTCAAGCAGATCATTCGCGAGTCGCGCCTCGAGCGCAGCGTCAGCGTGCACCCGATCGCGATGTCAATGCTCGAAGCGTATCGCTGGCCGGGCAATGTACGTGAACTGCAGAACGCGGTTCGGCGCGCATTGGTGCTTTCGGGCGGCGAGACGATTCGCCCGGAGCACCTGCCACCGAATGTCCAAAATGGAAGTCAGTCCGAGTCGGCACGCTCGGGGGGTGTCTCGGCCAGTGACAGCGGCGCACCGATGGTTACGCTGGATGAGATGGAGCGTCAGCACATCATGCGGGCGCTCGAAACCTGTCACGGCAACCTGAGTTTGGTGTCGCGAACGCTGGATATCGGGCGCACCACGCTGTATCGCAAACTGCAGCGCTATGGTGTGCAGCCGCGCGAGACGGCGTAACGCAGTAACCGTTCCTCGGGGTATCGATGGGCCGGCGCACGCGGGTGCGTCGGCCCATTTGCTTGGGCCCCGCGGGCTCGCACCGAAGGCAGCTTCGAACTCGGCAATAATCCCGCCCGGAGGCCCTGCCGATGAGCTCGTCACCCGATCCCAGCACACCGCTCTTGATAGACGTCGGCCAGATCGCCGTGCGCGCCGTTGACCTTCCCAGAGCGGTCGCCTTCTACCGAGATACGCTCGGGCTGCCGTTGCTGTTTCAGGCCCCGCCGGGGTTGGCGTTCTTCCAGTGCGGCAGCGTTCGTCTGATGGTCTCGATCCCTGAACCGGAGTTCGATCACCCGAGCTCGATCCTCTACTTCACGGTTCACGACATCGAATCGGTGGCGGCGAGATTGGTCGACCGTGGCGTAGTTTTTCGCAGCGCTCCACATGCGGTGCACAAAGCCGGGGCGATGGAGTTGTGGATGGGGTTC
>CAZAHQ010000101.1:0-10046 GCA_964484415.1 uncultured Acidobacteriota bacterium
GTTGTCGCCGAAACACTCAGCTTCAAGCACGAATCGACGGCAGGTGTGATCAGGTTCGCAAGGGTTGATTCGTCACCGCGATACAACTTGTAGAGCGTGCCGCCGGCAACCGCGTCCCACTGTTGAGCCGTCTTTCCGACCCAACGCTGCTGAATCGGCTCACCCAGTGGTGCGAGCGGCGTGCAGTCGGTGCAGGCCCACCCGGCGTCGGTCGTGAGTTCGAGCGTCCAGCCGGTGATCGTGCCCAAGTCGCTGCTGGCCGAGTCGACCACTTTCAAACTCCATGTGCCGTTTGCCGGAATGCCGTTGAAGACACCGAGTGGGCTCTCCGGCCTGAACGTGCCTGTGAAGGGTGGTGAGCCACTCGAGATTGCTGTCGCCGCCGTGTCGTCGAAGGTGGTGTTGGTGTAGTTGTCGCCGCTCGACCCGCGCTTGTTGGACAGCGACACCGACGTGCCGTTGGGTCCAATGAGGGTGAGCGCAATGTCGCCGTCGAACGTGTGCGTAATGTTGACCTTCACGCGAACGCCCTGCACGACGTTGGTATCCGACACGTTGACGATGCTCGTCACGCCGGCCGTGTTGTTGTCGGGAATCGACTTTGGTACGTCGGTGGACGGATAGCTGTTGTTACCGCTGGCGCGCCGCCCAACCTTGATCGTGAACGAACTGTTGAACGTTCCCTCGTTGGTTTGAATCGAAAGATTGAAAGCGATATCGCTGCCGCACGGCACCCCGGTCCCCACCGTGTAGGCGAAGTGCGGCGCGTTACTGGTGGCACTCGCACCGGCGGCGATGTTGGAGTAGGTGGCGGTTGTACGCGTGATGAAAACCTCCGGCGTCGTCGTGGTGAGCGACGCCGATACGCCGGTGAGCGTGACGGTTCCGATGTTGCGAATCGTCACCGGCATCACGATCTCCTCGCTGCGCTCGACGGTGCCGTTGCCGCTTCCCGAGCCACCGCCGGAACAGGAGTCCGTGGTCGTCGACGATAGGTACGCAGCCGCAGCACCGCAGCTCCGCGGCTGGTAGGTAAACTGCAACGACCAATTCTGAATCGTGCCGACATCGCTGGAGGCAGAGTCGACCACCTTCAGTTTCCAGGCCCCCTGGGCCGAGAGCCCATTGACGATATTCAGCGGCGCTTCCGGCTTGAACGAACCGGTGAACGGAGCGGTGCCGCTGGCGATCGTCGCCGTTGCCGAGTCGTCGAACACGGTGTTGGTGTAGTTGTCGCCGCTCGAGCCGCGTTTGTTCGAGAGCGCGATCGAGGTGCCGTTGGGTGCGATCAGGCTGAGTGAGATATCGCCGTCGAAGGTGTGTGTGATGTTCACCAAGACATTGAGGTCGGTGATCAGATCGACGTCAACCACATTGATCGTGCTCGTGGCGCCGGTCGTGTTGTTGTCCGGGATCGCGAGCGGCGTGTCGGAGCTCGCGTAGGTTGCCGCGGTGTTCTGCGGTGTCGTGAACCGGTAGTAGTTGCCGCCATTCGAATCGACGACGGTATTGCCGAACGTATCGGCCGACTCGACCGAGTAGTAGTAGTCCGAACACGGCGACAGCCCGCTCAGCGAAACCGCGTGCGTGGTGACCAGCGATCCGTTGGACGTGGTGAGGCCGGGCGGGATCGCCAGACCGTAGTGAACGATGCTGGTCGAGGATTCGGAGGTCGTCCAGTTGATCACGGCGCTGTTGCCGGTGATGTTGGAGGACGAGACGTTCGAGATCGCCGGCGCGGCACAGTCGGTTGTCGCAGTATCGGTGACCGATACGTTGAGGTTCCCCTGGCCATCGTCCGCGTCGAGATAGGTCACGGTTGCTGTGTCGTTGTGCACCATTGACAGCAGGCCATCCCCGTTGGTGGCCGCTGCAGAGGTGAACGGCAGTGTCCCCTGGAACCATGTGTCTTGCGGCGCGGCGAGCCGTGTGAGGGTGATGGTTTCACCGCCCGGCTCGGTCGTGGATGTTGCGGCAACCGTGACGGTGGGCCCAGTCACGTTGGTGTCTTTGACCGTGATCGTGCTGGTCGAGTTGCAGCTATAGACGTTGGCGTTGAGGCTGATCTGTGCGCCGCAAGGAGCCGGGGGGAAGTTCAACGTCAACGACCAACTCACGATCGAGCCGATGTCGTTCGACGCGCTGTCCACGACCTTCAGCGTCCAGTTGCCGTAAGAGGGCATGCCTGAGAGAACGCCAAGCGGGCTCTCCGGCCGGAACGAACCGGTGAACGGTGCGGTGCCGCTGGCAATCGCCGTTGCGGCGGCGTCATCGAACACCGTGTTGGTGAAGTTGTCGCCACTCGAGCCGCGCCGTGTGGACAGCGGTACGGTGCGGCCGTCAGGCGCGATCAGCGTGAGCGCGATGTCGCCATCGTACGTGTGCGTGATGTTGACGGTGACAGTGAGGCTGGTGAGGAACTCGTAGTAGGGCACGCTGATCGTTGCGCTGGCGCCCGACGGCGTGTTGTCAGGGATCGGCACGGCGGGGCCTGGATAGGTGTAAGTCGGGTTGGTATTGGTTCCGGTGCGGAACGTGTAGTACGCGACGCCGTTGGTGTCAGCGGTGCTGTTGCCGGCCGGATCGGCCGAGGTCACGTAGTAGTAGTAGGTGGTGCACGGAGTCAAACCGGCGAGGTTCACTTGATGACCCAGAACAAGCGCCGAACCGGCTGCCGAACTGGCACTCGGCGGGAACGCCGTATCGTAGATGACGCGACTGTCGGCGACCTCGTCGGTATTCCACACGATCTGCGCCGAGTTGCCGGTAATGTTCTGCGACGCAACGCCGGTGATCGTCGGCCCGACGCAATCGATCGACGCGCTTGCGGTCACGGGGAGGTTCGGCGTGCCGCAGTACGACGCATCGACGTACGTCACCGTGATGGTGTCGGCATTCGCAACCGAGATCGCTCCGTCGCCATTGACACCCGGTGCAGCGGTCGTGGGGAACGTGCCGCTGAACTGCCCGGAACCCGGCGGGTTTTCGGTGAGTGTCACGTTCTCGGGCGTTGTCTCGATCCCTGAGGAGATCGACACGACATACGTTCCGGCACCCGACAGATCGCTGTCGACGAGCGAGATACCGACCACGTCCTGACAACTGTAGACACTCTGGTCGAGCGAGATCGCGCCGGCGCACGGTTGCGGTGTGGCTTGCGCGCAGGTGCTCGCCGGACCAAAGCACGCGTCCGATGAACCGACCGCGACGACGTTGTACGAATAGGTCGAGCCGTTGGCGACGTTGGTGTCGGTATATGTCGTTCCGGTGACGGTGGCGATCAGCGCCTTGCTGAAGTCGCAACCGGCAAACCCTTCGGCCCGCAGCACCCAGTACTTCGTGGCGCCCGCGACGGCGCCCCAGTTGAGTACGACTTGATTCGATCCGGGCGCTACGGTGACGTTCGGCGCGCTGGTCGGGCGACCGGCGCAGCCGTCATTGGTTGGCGCGGGCGTCGCACACGCAAGGCCGTGGCGGTTGAAGGCAGCGTACAGCGCGGTCATGTGCGGCGTGCCGTCGTTCACGTTGCCGTTGTCATCGTCGGCCGCCAGCCACTGTGTGTATGCATTGGTCGCACCGCAACCATCCGATGAGCTTGGGCATGAGCAGGCGTGCCAACTGCCGATGTTGCCGCTGCCTTGGTAGTAGAGCTTGTTGGCGATGATGAACGCCGTGGCGCTGTCGTAGTTGAACGGCGCTGCTTGCAGATCGCGCGCCGCGAAGTCCCAGGCTGCCTCGGTCGCAGGCATCGCGTCGCAGTGCACTTCGCGACCGCACGGTCCGCTGCCGCTGTCGCAGGCAGAGCAAGAGAAGTTTGCAGGTGTGTCGGGCACGCCGCCGGCATGGCCAAGGTAGTCGGCTCCGCGCACGCCGGAGCAGTTGAGTTCGCAGTGTGGTGTGAGCTGGCCGTCGTCTCCGTTGAACCCGGTACCGTCCAAGGTGCTCCCGCAGCTCTGATCGGCAGTCCACCAAAAGCCGTAACCGACACACGACTGCTGCAGGCGGTAGATTGCAGCAATGTCGGCGTAACTCTCGCTTGTGGTGCTCAAGACTCCGTTGGTGTCGTTGTCGTCGAGTGCGTGGCCCCACTCATGGTCGAAGATCGCCGCGATCTCGCCGGTGTTGCGACAACCGCCCCCTGATTTGTAGAAATTGATCGAACCGTTGCTGGTGCTGTAGAACGCGTTGCAGGTGTCGTTGATGTTGACGTTGGTCGTCAACTGCGATTGCAGCCAACTGTTGTTGGGAAGCCAGCCACGCGCCAACTCGGCGAGCTTGTTGAGTTCGTAGAACGCGGAGCGGCTGGAGGCGGTGTCGCCCAAGGAAGAACCTGCGGTCGCGCAATCGTGCTGGCCGTTGGTTCCGCCCAAGTCGATTGTTCCGTTGGCCGAGCTTTCGTTCACGCTGCCGCAGTTGTCGGAGATTCTGACGTAGCGACCCGCGAGCGTGGTGGTGCTCGTTCCGCTGGTGTACTCGTACAGGCCGGCGCTGTTCGCGAAGTCGTTGGGTGCGGGAAGACCGGTGTTGGCCCACGGCATTGGTGATCCAGGTTGCATCGAGCCGCAACGTGCTGCATCGGGACAGACCTCGGTATTCGTCACCGGGTAGATGCCGCCAGAGATCTTCTTCTTGGCGTAGTGGTTGACGTCTTTGAACTCGAGCATCTCAGCGTTGTGTGCGTCGATCGTCGCCTGCCACGAACCGGGATCACCCTCGCGCGTGAAACCGAAGACCCACACCAGGCGATGGCCGTATCCCTGTCCCACCGGCCCACCGTACCCCTCGCCGGACTGCAGGTTCGCGGGGGCAAACGGGACGATCTCGAGTCGCGGTTTGAGCCACAGCGAGTCGCTCGGCTTTTGTCCATCGGCAAACTCGTAGCCGATCTGCAGCGCATCCTCGGCACTGATCGCCGGATGCAGATCGACAGTTACCTTGCCCCACGTTTCGGTACCGATCAGGACCAGATTGCCGTTGTTGATGGTTGCCGCGAGGCGACCCCAGCGGACAGGAATTCCGTTCACTTGCTGCGGAATACTGATCTGCCAGATCTCGTCGTTGATTTTGTCGGCGCGGATCGACCCGAGTTGGGCGGGATCGACCGCCAGCACGTCGAAGTTCTTGACGACGAACTTTCTAACAACGTCGCTCACGACGCTGGAATCGACCTGAGTGACGCGCCGCCCGAGCAACTGTTCCAGTTTCTGAAGTGTGAGTTGGTTGTCGATGCCTCGACCGGGCAGCAGTGCGACGTGCCCCATGATGTTGGTTGGAGCCCCCGAACGCGGATCGACCCAGACATTGAAGCCGCCGCCGTACTTGCTGAAAAACCGTCCCCACGCCGCCTTGTTGGGCAACGCTTCGTCGACGTCTTCGAATGCTGCATTGGCTGTGCTGAGGTGTAGGTCCGGTTTGAAGAACTCCTTTTGATCGAGCGGCGTGCGCGCGGTCTTTGGGACAAACGCGAACGCTGAGGGAGTCCAAGCGCCGAAGATCATGAAAGCAAGCAGGAGACAAAGCGTCGCGCGCGACAATCGATGCATGACCGACCTCTTCTCTTCGCTGGAATGCGAAAGAACAAAAAAGCATCCCCTTGGAAGGGGGCACAGTGCACGAACGATTGCGGATCTGCCGAATACGCTTCGCTTCGTGAACGGCGCAGAGTATCCCGGGTATGCAGGTGAATGGAAGCGATCATTGACAAGCCGCGGACCGCGAAAGCGAGTGCGGGATACCGGGGCACCGCCCAGTGGGCGTAACTCAGAACATCAAGAGAATCCAATCATGCTCGGCCGCCTCGACCCGAGCGCGCACCGTAGGAGCGCTCGCTTTCGTGCTGATCAGCACATCGCGCCAGCCTGTTGATTCAACGGCTCATTCTCGGGCCAGCGACGCTCCACCATATTGCTGCTCGAAACCACAGCTTCATCGGTGCTCAGCAGGACGGGTGTCGCTTGCGGGTGCTCCCGTTCCGCCGGCAGCCTCTTCCTATCAGCGGCCAAGGCTTATTGACTAACCTCCATCAAGTCGATGATCACCTTGCCGCGCGCGTGCCCTTCTTCCAGATAGCCAATCGCCGCCGGCGTCTCGCTCAAGCTGTAGGTGCGATCGATCACCGGCGTCAGCTTTCCCGACTCCATCATGTCGCGTAGATATCCAAGATCGGCTTGGCTCAAGTCCGCCATCATGAAGACCAACTTCTGGCTTACGAATGGTGCCGCGAGCTTCGCTTTGATCGGACCCCACAATGCTCCGATGAATGGATCCTTGTTCAATCCCCCGACGATCACCATCGTGCCTTCGGACTTCAGCACGCGACGGCAGTCCGACAGTGACTGACTCGAGACGTTGTCGACGATCAGATCGTACTGTTGCGAGCCTTGGGTGAAGTTCTCCTTCGTGTAGTCGACGACATGGTCGGCACCAAGCGATCGAACCATGTCCACGTTTCTGGTGCTGCAGACACCGGTGACCTCGGCACCTAGCACCTTGGCAATCTGCACGGCGAACGTCCCGACACCGCCCGATGCACCGTTGATCAAGACCGTATGCCCAGGCTGAACATTCCCCACGTCACGCAAAGCCTGAAGCGCTGTGATCGCTGCGATCGGCACCGCTGCCGCCTGCTCGAACGTCATGTTGGACGGCTTCAGCGTCACCGCTCCGTCTTGAGCGACGCTTACGTACTCCGCGAATGCGCCACGCCGGCCGCCAAACACTTCGTCGCCTGGCTTGAACTGTGTGACGTTCTTCCCTACCGCTTCCACAGTCCCGGCGAAATCGACTCCCAGTTGAACGTTGTCGGGTGCGCCGATCCCGGTTCCCATGCGCATGACGTAAGGCTTGCCTCGCATGTAGTGCCAATCGAGGGGGTTGACGGATGCGGCATGCACCTTGACCAACAAGCGATCGTCCTCCACGACCGGCTTTGCGATCTGCTCGAGTGTAAGAACCTCGGGCCCGCCGTAGCAGCGATTGACGATTGCATTCATCGGTGTCGCACCTGCGGGTAGGGGTGGCGCTGGATCGCAATCGGACTCGTGACTCAGGATCAACGCCAGCGAGAACACCGCCACGACCATCACCGCCAAGCCAACGTTCAGTACTTTGTATCGGCGTTTCATGGTTTCGCTCCTGCCCGCCGCTCCCCAAGCTGGTGGGTTCGCGCAAGGCTCTCGTATTGCTCTTTCGCCGTGAAGGCTCACGAGCCTCAGCGGTGTGAACGGACTGGACCAGCGGTTCAGGTCGCTGTGCATTGCCGTCGCTGACAAACGAGCTCGGACCGTTCGGGGGCGACCCTGTCCGATGATTTTCGGGGTAATCGAATGGAGTACCAATCGGCAAAGGGCTGCGTGTCAGAACAGCATGGCCTGACCTGCCGCCTGGCTACTGCGCGGCAACTCTGACCTTTGCTGCCAGTTCGTCGTACTGCTTTCGGCCCTTCAAGGTCGAATCGGTGAGCGCCAACAGATCAGGGTCATCGAATCCGGATTGCACCGCACGCTGGAAAAACTCGATCGCGGAATCTACATGCCCGCGCCGCGTCGAGAGCAACGCGAGGGCGAACAGGTTCCTGGCGACGAGATATGACTTGTCTCCCTGCACACGCCTCGCAGCATCGTACGACTCGTTCACCAGTCGCTCCGCCTGATCGAGGTCCTTGTTCATCACAACCAGCGTGAGTCCAAGGTTGTGCTTGGCATTGATTACCTGCGGGTGGTCTGGAATCAGCTTTCGACTCAACGACTCGAGCGCGCGACGGTACAACTTCTCCGCGGCCGGCCGATCATCGTTCTCCTCGGCGATCCACGCTAGGTTCTGGATCGCGACCGAGGAAAGCGTGTTGTCCGGGCCGAGCACTCTATCGGCATCCTCGAGCAAATCTGCGAACAGTCGCTTCGACTCCTTGAGACCCCCCAAATCGGAAACGACTCCCGCCAGATTCGCGCGTGCCGCCATCGTGGTTGGGTCGTCGGCGCCAATCGTGCGAGTGAGTACCTCGGTCGTCGACTGCAACAGTGCTTGGGCTTCCTTCTGCTTCCCGCGCCGGCGCAAATTGACCGCCAAGTTGACCTGCGTGCGTAGCGTATCGATATGTTCGGGGCCCAACGTAGCGAGGCGCGCCTGGCTGACTCGTTCGAACAGCGCTCCGGCACGCTCGTTATCCTGCCGATCAGCGTAGATCGCCCCCAACGTGTTCATGTCGTTGAGTGTTTCGGCGTGCTGCTCGCCGAACACTCGCGCCGCAATCGGAATCAATCGCTCCAAAATCTCCTGCGCTTGATCGAGTTTGCCCATCTCCCTGTAGTTGGTCGCCAGTCGTGACTGGGCCTTGAGCGCAGACTCTGATTCGGGGCCATCGAGGGCATCATAGGCGTCCAGTGCCGCGCGATAGAAAGTTTCAGCGCGATCATGGATGCCGAGACTGCGATACACCTGTCCGAGTGTGGTCTGCAGCTCCGCCTTGATCGCCGACGTCTCCTGCATCTTGGTGTCCAACTCGGCCGCCATCTTGTCGAGGATCTCGCGGGTCGTGACCTGATTGCCGCGTGACTTGCTGGGGTCGGAGGATTGAAACACCTGCATCAGAAACCCTGTCACCTGCTTGGAAAGCTCAGCCTCGCGATTCGCGCGATCACGCTCTCGCGCCAGACGCCCGGCCTGTACCGACATTACGACCGCGAGGCCGAGCAGCAAGATCCCCAGTGCCGCGACCAGCGACGAGGCCACACGATTCCGTTTGGCGAGTTTCCCCAATCGGTACCACGCCGAATCGGGGCGAGCGGTGATCGGCCTGCCATCGAGGTAGCGCTTCACATCGTCGGCGAGCTGCGGCACCGCGGGGTAACGCCGTTCCGGTTCAAGGTCGAGTGCACGCGCGACGATCGTATCGAGATCACCGCGTACGCTGCGCTGGAGTCGCGCCGCCGTCATTCCGAACTTCTCTTCGATCTCTGCTCCTGTTGCCCGAGCGACAGCAGCGCTGGGGCGTGTCGTCGTCGTGGCGTCGAGCGAGCGCGCCATCTCAATAGGATCGGTCGATTGTCCATCGCGGAGCGATCTGCCGGTGACCAACAGGAACAGGATCAAGCCGAGTTGATACTGATCCGAGGCGGTCGCGACCACATGCCCGCGCAACTGCTCGGGGCTGGCCCACATCGGCGTGAGGAAACGCTGATCGGCCCGCGTGAGCTCCGCTGCTTCGTCGTCGTCGCTCGCGACTTTCGCAATGCCGAAGTCGAGCAGCTTTACCACACCCTCCTGCGTCACCAGAATGTTCGACGGCTTGAGGTCGCGGTGCACGACCAGGTTGCGATGCGCGAACCCCACCGCTTCGCAGATTTGAAGGAATAGCGCGAGGCGCGCTCGAAGTCCGAGCCGATTCGCGGCTACATAGCGATCGATCGGAGCTCCGTCGACCAACTCCATCACGAAGAAAGGTTGGCCGTGCTCCGACACGCCGGCGTCCAGTAGCGTAGCGATGTGCGGGTGACGAATTCTGGCCAGGATTCGCCGCTCGTCATGGAAACGCGCCATCGCCTCTGCGGAGGCCAGACCGCGCTTCATCATCTTCAACGCAACAGGATGATCGAACGCGCCATCCGCTCGCTCGGCAGAGTAGACAACCGCCATGCCGCCGCGCCCGATCTCTTCGCGCACGAGGTAGTTGCCGAGCTGCGTGCCGGCGCTCAGCGGCGCATCGTCGAACAGCGCACCCAACATCGATGCCTGCGCGGCCAGCCCCCCCTTCAGCCACGTCGGATCTTCTCCTGCGGAGTCCGCCAGAAGCAGCAACTGCAACACCATCGCGCCAAGCGCATCGTCGCCCGCACAGGCGCGCCGCAACCAAGCGGTACGTTCCTCTTCAGGCTGCTCGAGCGCTTCGGCAAAGAGTCGATTGGCACGGCCTAGTTGCTCGGGGTCGGTCGGCTTCACGGCTGGAGATTATGGGCTAGGTAGCGCCACGGCTTCGAGTGGAAAGACGCCGCGCGGCCAGATCGGAGGGCGACAAAAGGATGCGGATATCTGCCGTGGCTTCCGACTTC
>CAZAHQ010000102.1:0-10036 GCA_964484415.1 uncultured Acidobacteriota bacterium
TGGGAGTGATCATCACGACAATGGCGATGCACTGTGCCCGACGCATCACCGGCACGGGCAGCATGGTGGGTACTTGCATGTGAGTGGTGATACGCCGTTGCAACGGGTGTGGCGATTGGGGCCGGCGGGAAGTGGTGCGTGGTATCGCAACGAGCGGCGTGTGGTGGTGATCGGGCGATGAGTGAGAGTGTTCGCGGCCTGGCAGGTGGCACAAACTCTTTCAGAGCATCCTTGTGCAAGAGCCTCGGACTAGGAGAGCGTGTCAGTGTGAGACCCCTGACGGTGGCATGCAGCTTGTGGGTTCTGATGTTGCGAACAGGCGCCATCTCGCCGTTGACAGCGACCCACGTACAGGCGTAGAAACTCATGTCCCCTGACCGTTCGTCGCGGCAGGTTTTCGAGGAGGGTAAGTATGGAGAAGAAGTTGGAGGCACTCAGCTTGGAGGTCGAGGAGTTGGAGCGCGGTCGCAAGCCTGGAGGCTGTTCCACGTCGTCCACGACGAGCAACCTCTGCACCTGTCCGTGTATGTATACAACGACGATCAACCGCGTCGACACACCCTGATCTACGTAAGGACTCGGAACGATCGGTAGGAGCGGTCCTCGGGCCGCTCCTACTGTTTGGGCCCGAGTTCCCCTGGTCATGAGATGCGCGACACATCGCCCACAGAGTCGTGCCTTTACACGTTGCTTCACGCATCCACTGAGCACCACGACCAGTTGCTCCGCGATTTCGTCGCTCCCCTCGTCTCTCAATTCGGCGCCGCGCCCGAACTGGATTCGTACTTCATCGCCCGCTACAGCGAACCCGACTGGCAGTTACGATTCCGAATTCTCGGGAGGCCTGACTGGATCAGCGGGCCGGTCCGAGCAGAAATCGAAAAGCGTCTCCCCACGCTGGCTCACTCGGGATTGATTCGCGGTCACGAGTTTTCCGAGTACGAGCGTGAATGGGACCGTTACGGTGGGCCGCAGGGAATGCAGCTCTGCGAACAGTTGTTCATGCACGACACATGGTTGTGCTTGCGGTGGCTCGACCTCGAGCAACAAGGCCTGCTCGTCAAGTCGCGTCGCGAGCTGAGTCTTCTTTATACGGAGCGGTGGCTCGATCTGTTCAACGTGACGAGCGACGAGCGGGAGCAGCTTTATCGTTTCGCTCACAGTTGGCCGATCAAAGCCGGGGAATGGGGCCCCACAGAGATCGAGATTCTCGATCGCAAGTTCGCCGACCTGGAACAGAGCCTGCGTGCCAACTTGAACGCCATGCGCCAGGCCGATCGAGCCGTATGGGGCAACGACGCTGTGGCCCAGACCGTCGAGACAGCGATCGAGCAATCGAGACCCGCCGCGACGGAGCTACTGGCACGCCACCAGCGCGGAGAACTGACGTCGGATTGGGTGCACATGCTCTGGTCTTTGACCCATATGCATTGCAACCGCCTTGGAATCGATTCGTATGCTGAATCGATCGTGCGCTACTTCGGATGGCGCCTCTATTCTCCGACCTCGTGATGAGCGAAATCGCAAAGGGGATTGTCTTCCGGCTGCGCGCATCCGGCGTGCGTTACGAGCGGTCGCTGGAGCGCGCCTTCGCCTCGGCCACCAACGGATGGTGCGCGAGCGGCGCGTCGGGCGCTTTGTGGTTTGCGCGCCATCACGACGAGATCCTGATATGTGCGCATGGAACGAGCCGGGAAAGCGGCTTGCTCGAAGAGGCTCTTCGTACCTCTTTGGATGGCGAGCAGTTGTTCGACCTGCGAACACAGGAGCCGGTGCCTGAGTACGGCGTCTTCGAAAGCGATGAGCGACTGCGCTTGGCCGAGCGGTTCTTTGCCCTGGACTCGGCGCTCTGCCTTGCGTGGTTGCGGGTCGAACCGTCATTGCCGCAGCCCGCGGCACGGCGTGAGTTCTCGATCCTCTTGACCGAGGCACTGGTAAGGCATCTCGGCTGGCCACGCGACGAACGAGAACAGTTCTATTGCATCGGTTGGCGCTGGGCCGTTGAAGATGGTTCCTGGCAGGACGCGGATGTCGCGTTGATGCAAGAGCGCGCCGAAGCACAGCGTGTCGCCCTGGTTTCGCTTCTGGCCGATCCGATCGCGAGTTTGCGTCAGCCGCGCTTCGGGGTCGGCACCGACATGCTCGTTGCGCAGTTCCTGAGCGACACTGAGTCGGTGCTGGCCGAGCTGTTGACGGGTGCACAATCCCCGGTCGTGATCTTCTGGTCGCTGATGCACCGCCACTGCAATCGGCTCGGCATTCCGGGACTGGGTGAGGCGGTGGTGCGCTATCTCGTCTATCACTGCGTCCAGGCCGAGGCCAAGTGACGTCACCGGCAGACACGGCAATGTCGGGTCGACCCGTGCTCGCACGGTTGGCGTTGCTTCCGTTCCAGGTGCTCGAGTCGGTCGCCGCCCCCGCATGGATCGAGGCAATCGACCGTTGGTTGGGACACGATCAAGAGTTGAGGGAACTACGCTCGACACTCAGCGATCGACTGTTCGAGTGCGCCAAGAGCAGCGAACACGAGACGGACGCCGAGCGCCAGGCTCGATTCGCTTTGCTCGGTCTGAGACGCGCCATTCACAATCATCGAGCAGTCTCGGCGGGCGATTTGCGCCGCGCGCAGCCCCGGCTCTCTGCGGATCTGCAACACTCCATCTCAGAAGTGACCGCCAGGGCGCAGCAACAGCAGCAGGGTTACACCGAGTTACAGCGAATGACCGAGCAGGCACAGCGCACCGCGCACCAACGTCTCCTCGAGCTGTGGTCCGAACCGGCGCGGTTGGAAGCGCTGCGCTTGAGTAGTCGCGCGCTGACACGAGAGTTGCACGAGTTGCATCAGCATCCGGCCGCCGCGTGGGGCCACGATCAACGATACGTAGCGGCCAAGAGCGTGAGCTATCTGTGGCGATACGCCACCAAGACCAGTCCCTTCGGCCTGTTCTGCTCGACGGCTCTGGCGATGGTCGCCGACACCACCTCGCAAGCTCGACCGGTGAGCGTTGATCGGTGCCGGATGCTTCTCTCAGTGGCCGAGACCCGCAAGATCAGCGCGTGCTTGGCGTGCGATGAGGCGCTTGCCGGTGTGATTCGGCCGCGCCTCAATCCCACGGCGCGTCGCGTCGAGGGCTCATGGTTGTTTTGGCGGGTAGCCACCCATCGCCGAGATGAGGACGAGGAGGTCTTGTCTCGCGTCAAATCGACCGCGGCGGTGGAGATCGTCGTCGAGCTTGTGGGCAGCGCAACTCACACACTGAACCAGTTGCGACACGATTTTTCCGAGCGACTCGATCTGCCGCTCGCCGACGCAACGGCGTACCTCGGCAAACTGGTCGATGTCGGTCTCCTCGTCGCTGAGATCGAACTCCCGTACAACTGCGAGCGGCCACTGCGTGCCCTGGCCGATGCGGCTGCCACCGCGACAGCACCTCCTGAATGGGTGGAAACAGTCCGGCAGGTCGAGTTGCGCGTCGACGCGTGGCCCGGTCAGGTACCTCAGGAGCGGCGAGAGTCGGAGCGAGAGATCGAGCGCGCGCTCGAATCGCTCGCGCACACGCGAAAACTCGTCGCTGATGAACTGCTGCGCGTCGATGCGGCCAGCGAGTCGGGGCTGACTGTCGCTCGGTCGTGGCTGCACGAGATTCGACGCTCGGTCTCGTGCTACGCGCGACTGTTTGGCGCGATCTATCCGCGATCGCTCTACGCAGCCACGTACCAGCGGCGCTTCCTGCAGCACTTCCCAGCCGATCGCGAGATTCCGGCGCTCGATTTCTATCACGGGGTGTTCGAAGAGACCGGGCCGCAGAGCGGGTCGCCGATCTTGGTCGCACCACACGGAGAGGATGAGCGGGCGGTTCGCGCTGGGGAGCGATTCGAGCGGGTGCGCGCTGCTGTGATCGATGCCGCTCGCCGCCTCCCGTTCGAGCGTGAGATGGCGATCGACGAGCCGTGGTTGACGGAGACAGTCGGGTCCCATGAAGAACCTACCTGGTCGGCGGCAGTGACGTTTCAGGTTGACGCTCAACCACAGCGCGCAGACAGGATCGAGCCAACGCGCCTTGTGATCAGCGGACTATTTCACGGAACCGGTTTGGCCTTCTCGCGCTTTGCTGCGTTGCACAGCGGCGGCGTGGCGGTTGAAGAAAGCCTGCTTGCCTGCGAGCTGCGGCGCGCTTGGAGCATGCTCGAGCGCCCCGGTTCGGTGATGGCCGAACTCACCTACAACCACACCGCGAGGTCGGCGAATGCGGGGCTTCGCCCGGCGTTGCTCGATTACGAGATCGAGCTGCCGGGTGAAACCGGATCGCCGGGCAAGTGCGTGATCCCGCTCCGTGAACTGACGGCGCGTTTCGATTCGGCCACGGAGCGGTTTCACTTGCGTTGGCCGCAGCGCAACCTCGACGTCCTGCCAATCATCAGCAGCGGCGTCAATCCGACCGGCGTGATTTCTTTTCTTGTTCATATCGGGCAGCAAGCGCTGCAACCGCTGGGATTGTTTGTTGGCTTCGACGATGCGTCGATTGTTCACTGGCCGCGCCTGGTGGTCGGTCGCGTCGTTCTGTTTCGTGAGCGATGGGTATTTCGCGCCACGGACCGACCACGACTCGAGGCCAGCGACTTGGACTTCGCCATCGAGGTCACCCGCTGGCGCCGGCAGCACTCGTTGCCACGTTTCGCGTTCGCATCCAGTTCGACTGAAGCCAAACCGCAGGGTCTGGACCTCGAGTCGCCACTGTCACTGGATGTCCTGCGGCGCCTGATCTCGCCCATCCCGGAGGGCACGGCTCACACGCTGACGCTGACCGAGATGCTCCCCTCACCGACCGGACTCTGGACCGAAGGTGAGTCAGGCAACGTCGCCTGCGAGTTTCAAGTTCAGATGCAACATCTTGCCGAGGAGTCGACGTGAGCATCGAAGATCCGTACCTCAGCCTTGCACCCTACTACGAGCGCCTGCGCATGGACTGGTTTGGCGAAGCGATGATCGACCGGCTGCTCGATCTGCTGCGCGAGAGAGGCGTGACCCAGGGAGATGTTCTCGACGCCGGCTGCGGCACCGGCACGCTTGCAATGCTGCTGCACGAATCAGGATTCAAGGTCACCGGCGTCGACCTGTCGCCGGGATTGCTCGGAATCGCGCGAGGAAAGGCGCCGCGTAATGCCGTGGAGTTTTTGCATGGCGACATTACAGCACTCGATCTGGGACGTCGCTTCGATGCCGTCGTCAGCGTTGGCGACGTTTTCAATCATTTGCCGTCAATCGACGTGTGGAGCCAGGCGCTGCAGTCTCTGGCGCGGCATCTTCGCCCCGGCGGCCTGTTGTTCTTTGACGCGCTCACCTGCAAGGGACTCGCGGAGATCGACACGTACGAAGTTCACGATCGCCCCGACGGCGCGATGATCATGGGGATCGTCTACGAGCCGGTCCGGCGCCTGTCGACAATGAAGCTCACATGCTACACACCCAAACCGGGTACGGATCTGTTTCTGCGCGTCACAGAGTCGATCCCGGAGTGGGGTCAACCCGTTGCCGAGATCTTCGCTGCACTCGAGCAGGCAGGGTTTGAACAGATCGAGCGGCCGTGGTCGGCAGAGACAGATCCCGAGCGGGACTCGCGCTTGAGCCTCGTCGCGCGGCTAAAGCGCTAGTGCTGGTGCTTGGAATACGCGATCTCATCGCCACGGACCGATCACACCGCGCTCTGCGTTCACCACCTCGAAGCGTTCGTTGCGCCAGGCCACGAAGTCCTGCGCAGAGACCCAGAACTCAACGTCGTACCCGCGGCCATCAGCCTCGGTGATCGGCCGGCCGGTTTCGGTGTCGACGATCGTGGGCTTGCCGACCTCTGGCGAATGCGCCGTCCACAAGTAGCGATCGCTGGGGCTGCTCCACCAGTACGCATCAAGCGTCGCTCCCGCTAATGCGTCGGTGCGGGTGCCATCGAGACTCTGGAGAATGAGCCGACGCGTGCTGCTCTTTCCGCACTGAAAGGCAAGATCCCCTCGAGAAGTCCAACCGATCGGGAGACAGTTGTCAGGCAGCTCGAGCTGCTTGGAGGTCCCGTCGCGTAGGTCGAACAGTGCGGCGGTTCGAGTAGGCAGATCCTTTAACGCCAGGTATTGACTACCGTCGGGCGACATATTCCGCCGAATGCGCCACCACTCGGCACCCTCATCCAGAAACAGCGCCCGCTCTTCGATCACTCCATGATCGAGGTCAACTCGTTGCCAACGTTCGCGCTCACGCCGGACGAACAGGCTCTCGGTAGGTGTGTGATAGCAGTAGAACCACTCCGGCCGTGCGTCGCGCACGATCGGGTCCGGCAGTGAGGTAGCTCCAAATGGAACCAAGTACACCCGTTGCCCCTCTGGACGCTGCACGACCACAAGCACTCGATCTCGATTCCAATACAGCTTCTGCGTGTAAAGATCACTCGCGTCGATCTTGAGTGAACTTCCAACCACTGTTCCTGCGGCGTCGTAGAACGACAGCGTCTGCGTCGTGGACAGCGGTCGCCAGATCGAGCCGCGACTGAGCACGGCGATGCGATCTGATTCAGGATCGACCGCGAAGATCACATCGATCGACGGAAGATAGCGAACCGTCTTCGCGGTTTTCAGATCGATCAACCAACTCCCGAAGCCGGTCTGAAGCACGCTGAGCCCTGTGCTGCCGCGATGGTCGCCAAACGAGGAGAGTGATCCTCGTTCAGGATGAGCAGCGAGCCAGCGCGCACCTGCTGGAATCCCGACACCGAGGAGGACACACGTCGGAATCAACCACGCAGCCAGCGTCCACGTTCCTCGCTTGCTGCGCGTAGACACCGTCGTCATCGGCTCACCGTTGACCGTCGCGCGGTACGAGGCACGCAGGCATACGCCCCAAAGAAATAGGCAGCTCGCGATGAATAGGGCGATCCCTAACTCGGTCTTGAATGCTGCACCCCAAGCGAAAGCGACCAGGCCCGCTCCCGTGCTGAGCGCGCCAATCACAATCGCCAACAGCAACGCCGAGACACCGCCGGTTCCGGTCGAGGCTACGAGCGCCCCCGCCGATAACGCCGCCGGAATCGTGAGCACCGAAACCAACGCCATCGTCTCCAGTGCCGACATCCGCTGGGCCCACGTCACCTGCCCCGTCAGCATCGACATCAGCAACCACGCGACCAACGAGTAACCAACGACAGTGGCCAGCGATGCAAGCGCGGCCAACAACCGGCTCCACCAGACACTCGCCCGTGAGATCGGCCGCACCCAAAGAAACATCTCGTGCCCCTGCGTCAGATCGGCGCCAAACGCCTGCGTTACGAGCGCAATCGAAACCAGCGGCCAGACCCCCAACATCCAGAACATCGGCACGATCGAGATCAAGCACTCGCGCACGTTGAAGTCGTGCCACGCAGACAGCAGCGGCAAACCGCTTTGCGCCGCGAGCGCGCTGAACCAGAGCAGCGGGACAAGCGCGACCGCCGTCGCCAACCCACCCCAACGCAATGCACCGAGCTGCCGCCACTGCATCGACCAGAGCGCACTGTTAGGCATGAGCCACCTCCTGCACTACCGGTGGATCGGCCTGCGGTCGCAGGTACTCGGTCAGCAAGTCCTCGAGGTTGACGTTGGCAATCTCCACATGTTGGGCGCCGGCGTGGGTCAACTCCGTGCGCAGCTCTTGCGCCGCGCAGCGCGCGATCACGCGCAACACACGGCCGTCCCGCTCGGCTCGCAACCAACCTGCTCCCTTCAAGCCGGCAGGCGGTTCGTCGGCAAACACGGCGTCGGCACGATGCACCTGACTGTTGAGCGCTTCGATCGACTCGTCGACGATCACGCGCCCAGCATCGATCACAGCAATGCGATCGGCGACCCGCTCCAGGTCCTGGATCAGATGCGAGGCCCAAATCACCACGCCCCCCTCCTCCGGAATCGTGGCCAACACACCTTCGAGAATCTCGCGACGAACCAACGGATCGATCCCCGAGGTCGGATCGTCGAGCATCAACAAATCGGGACGGGGCGCGACCGCCAACATCAGCGCGACCTTCGCGCGCGTTCCGCGTGAGAGTGACCTGATCTTCGCCTTCGGATCGAGCGACAGACGATCGCGCACGCTCGCAGCCAACACGTCGTCCCAACGCGGGTGCAGTCGCGCGGCGAACCTGGTCAACTCGCCAATCGTCATCTGGGGGTAAAGCGCTGACTCTTCGTCCATCAGGCTGACGCGTGTCGCAAGTCGCTCGCGATCGGTCACCGGGTTCAGCCCGAAGACGCGAACACTCCCCTGATCCGGCCAGATCAATCCCGCCGCCAACCGCAGCAACGTGGTCTTCCCTGCGGCATTGCGCCCTGCCAGGCCGAGCACCGTCCCCGGTTCAATCTGCAAGTCGATTTGGTCGAGCGCTGTCACGCGGCCGAAGCGGCGCGTCACGTTTGAGTAACTCACGGTCGGTGTCATCGTCGAGACTCCTCATGGTGTGTTGACCGTGTTGCGTGTTGTTGTAAGCGACTCTCGAGTTGGGTGCGTAGGTGATCGGCATCGAAGCCGCGTCGCTGCGCGAAGTCGATCAACGTGTCGATCGCTTCGTCGAGTGCCGCCGCCTCCGAACCACAGGCGCGCGCGCAGGCGTCGTCGCTGACGAAGCTCCCGTGTCCGACGCGCGTCCAAATCAGGCCCTGTGTTTCGAGCAGTTGGATCACGCGCGCCGCCGTGTTGCGGTTGACGCGTGCTTTCTGCGCTAGCTCGCGCACGGCGGGCACACGCTCACCGGGTCGCAACGCTCCAACCGCGATCAGCCGTTTGATTCGCTGCGCGAGCTGCAGGTAAAGCGGATCGGGGCTGCGCGGATCAAGGTCGTCGAACATCTCTGGGCCGCCGTCCTATCTGTCCTAGCCTGTCTAGGACTCTTGGGACAATTTGGTCGTGGCGGCTCGCGGTGCAAGGCCTGGAAGAACTGTTTTCTCCGTATATATAGGTAGGCGCTGCAGCCAGACGCCGCGCGAACCCGCTCGGCGCACCGAGGACAGCCCGGCCCGAACACGGCCTAGACCGGCCTGTTTCAACTCGATGCTTGGTTTGCGAGTGATTCCTGATCTGGGCCAAGCCACTCCGCTACAATCCCCGCATGCCCAAGGTCCTTCTCATCCACACTGGCGGCACGCTCGGTATGCGCCCCCGACAGCCCGATCAAGCGCTGGCCCCCGACGAGTTCGGCCCGACATTGTTGTCGTTGGTGCCAGAGCTTCACGAAATCGCCGATGTCGACACACGTGTCGTTTGCAACCTCGACTCCAGCGACCTCACCCCGTCGCACTGGAGTACCTTCGCCGAAACGATCGCAAGCGAGATCGCCAACTACGACGGCATGGTAATCACACACGGCACCGATGCGATGGCCTACACAGCGTCGGCGTTGTCGTATCTGCTGCGCGATTTGCCGCGCCCCGTGATTCTCACCGGCTCACAGCGCCCCTTGGCCGAGCCGCGCAGCGACGCGCGCGGCAACCTCGTTGGTGCGGTCGAGTTGGCAACGCGCGATATTCCGGAGGTCGGCATCTACTTCGACGGCAGGCTGCTGCGCGGCAATCGTGCGACCAAACGATCGAGCTTCCGACTCGACGCCTACCGCTCCCCCAATCTCGCTCCCATCGCCGAGGTCGGAACCGATATCGTGATCGGCGATCACGTGTTGCGGCCGCAAGGGCCGTTTCGTTTGGTGGGCGACTTCGATCGGCACGTCGCGTGCCTGCGGCTGTTACCCGGACAGCGCGCCAACGTCATCTCCGGCCTGCGCGGCTCAGGGATTCGCGGTCTGTTGGTGGAAGCGTTCGGCGTCGGCAATCTTCCATCGCGCGATCACGCCGTGGCAGAAGCGTTGGCGACGTTGGTCGAGGACGGTGTGGTTGTTGCCATCGGCTCTCAGGTGCAACACGGCCGCGTCGACCTGATGCACTATGCCGACGGTGGGCCAGCCGCAGGCGCGATCTTCCCAGCTGCCGTTGCCGCCCACGAGGAGCACGACGCAGCTCTCGCCGGTGC
>CAZAHQ010000103.1:0-10022 GCA_964484415.1 uncultured Acidobacteriota bacterium
CGGAGATCTTCAGGTTGTTCTTGGCCTGCTCGATTTGGGTTTTGTTGATTTCCAGGCCGAAGTTGCGCAACAGCGGTTGTGTGAAGGTGCCGGTCAGCGACGCCCCCGATTGATTGGGGATCAGACCGAAGCGTTCGGAACCGGCAGGATAGGTAGCGGTGCTGTCGGTGTAGTCCAAACCGACCGACCACTGCCCGCCGGTGTGCAGTCGATCGGTGAACGTGCTGCTGAATGTCGTGTTGTCGCGCTTTTCCGCCGAGAACGAGTTGCTGGGTTCTTCCTGCGAACGCGAGAAGTTGCCGCGCGCCTCGAGACTCGAATCGAACCCGGCCTCGGCCAACGTCACCCCTTCGGCCGATGACTTAGGATCGAGTCGCGCCACGGCAATATCGAGGTTGTGTTCGATGGCCTGAGCAATCGCGTCCTTCAGCGACAGGTTGATGGAAGCGGCACCGGTTTGGGCCATCGCCGCGTGAGCCACGACGAAAGCAGCGACTAAGACGGCAACGGAACGAACTTTCATAGCATCTCCTCGCGATTCCACTGAACAACGCTCTACCCCACGTGGGGGTTACCTCAATTCGTCCAACGGGTCGGGATTCTGCGTCAGGACCTCGCTCGGCGCACCCCGGCCGGGGGCGGGCGGTCGGTTTGGGGAGTCCGGCGGGGTGGGTCGCACCGCGGACTACTGCGTCGCTTTGATGGGAGGCAGTCCCGCGACTTCCTCGGCCCGATGACATGCGGCCAGGTGTCCGGGAGCGAACGGGCGTAACGCTGGCACTTCGGTACGACAGCGATCGATCGCCAGCGGGCAGCGCGGATGGAAGCGGCAGCCCACAGGAATATCGAGCGGCGAGGGGATCTCCCCCGGTATCGGTGCCCGCACCAACCGCGCGGCGGCCGGCTCAGGCGGCGGTGAGGCTGCGAACAGGGCGCGGGTATACGGATGGTGCGGCTGTTCGCAGACTTGGGTTCGAGTCCCCTGCTCGACGATCTTCCCGAGGTACATCACGGCGATCCGGTCACACAGGTGCGCAATCAGGGTCAGATCATGAGCGATAAACAGATACGCAATGCCGTGTTTCTTCTGGAGTTCGACCAGCAGGTTGACGATCTGCGCCTGGACCGAGACATCGAGCGAACTGACCGGCTCATCCAACACCACGAAGTCGGGATTTACCGACAACGCGCGCGCAATGAAGATCCGCTGTTTTTGTCCGCCGGAAAATTCGTGCGGATACCGTTCCATTGCACCCGCATCGAGCCCGACATCCGAGAGCAACTCCGCGACACGATCGCGCAGTGCCGCGCCCTTGGCCAAGCCATGCACTTCGAGCGGTTCGCCCACCAGCGAACGCACGCGCATGCGTGGGTTGAGCGCCGCGCCAGGATCCTGAAACACCACCTGCATGCGGCGACGCAAGCGCCGCATCTCGCGATTCGGCAGCGCGCGCACGTCGAGCCCATCGAACTGAATCGTTCCGGCGTCCGGTTCGTAAAGACGCAAGATCGATCGTCCGGCCGTGGTCTTGCCCGAACCCGACTCGCCCACCAGTCCGAAGATCTCCCTCTTCGCGACGTCCAGATCGATCCCATCGACAGCGGTCAACGAACGTCGCGGCTTGAGCCATCCTTGATCGACGGCGAAGCGCTTCACCAATCCGCGCACCTGCAACAGCGTTGGACTCGCGTCCCGTCCGCTCACCGCGCCGCCGCTCACCGCCGCACCGCGCACGCATGACGGCGCTGGCTGTCAATCTCGACCAGCGGCGGAACGGACGTACGACACGCATCGATCGCGTGGGCGCAGCGCGGATGAAACGCACATCCTTTCGGCAGGTGCGCCAGGTCGGGCACGTTTCCGGGGATCGCAGGCAGATGTCCGCGCTCGACTCCGGGACGAGGGAGGCTGGCGATCAGCCCGGCCGTGTACGGATGCTTGGGATCGCGAAACAGATCGTCGACGGGCGCTTCTTCGACGATTCGCCCGGCATACATCACGGCCACGTGATCGCACAACGCCGCCACCACACCAAGATCGTGCGAGATCAGGAGCAATCCCATGTCGTGCGTCTCGGTCAACGTGCGCAGCAAATCGATGATCCCGGCTTGCATCGTGACATCGACCGCCGTGGTCGGTTCATCGGCAACCAGCACCTTCGGTTGCGCCGACAACGCCATCGCCAACAACGCGCGCTGCTTCATGCCGCCCGAAAACTGATGTGGATATTCCTTGGCGCGACGTTCGGGATCGGGAATCCCCACGCGACGCAAACCGTCCACAGCGCGCGACCAGGCCTCGCGCTTGGAAACGTCGTGATGCGCGCGCACCACATCGACGATCTGCGCACCGATGTTGAGCACCGGGTTCAACGCGTCGCCCGTTTCCTGCGGCACATACGCAATGCCGGCACCGCGATGGCGACGAATCTCCTTCTCGCTGAGCGGCAAGATGTCGGTGCCGTCGATACAAACCTGCCCCGCCGTGATTCTTCCGGGGGGCGGCACCAGGCGAAACAACGCCAACGCCAGCGTCGACTTGCCGCAGCCCGATTCACCAACCAAACCCACGGTCTGACCGCGGCGGACCGACAACGAGACCGCATCGACCGCGCGCACCACACTCTGCTCGCGCGGGTACTCGACGCTCAGCCCCCGAACCTCCAACACGGCGGGTGTCTGCGGCACGGAGGGTGTGTTCGGCACGGGCGGCGCGTTCGTCACGGCGCCTAAGTTATCAGAGTCGACCGCCCGACACGTCAATGCGTTGTCGTTTGGATCGAACGGGCGTCAGGGAACCGTCGCAGATCTCGTCATGCGATCGCACCGGTCTTTGCCCCGATTTCGCTGGCCTGTGCCTTGCATAAATAAGAGGTCTATCGACTGACCGAGGAGACATGCCTGTGAAGACGCTCGTCCTGGTACCCGACCCAGCCACCGCCTACGGCTTTGGCGAGATGCTCTCAGCGATGCAAGGCACGCGCCCACGCGTGATCGCCTATGGCAGCGCCACTGCGGCCGCGCTGCCCGAAGGTCTCGATACCTATGTCTATCCGATTCGCGACGGATCCCGGCTCCCGGCGCCGTTTTTGGACGCCTTGGTCGAGCACGAGCAACCCGACGTGATCCTCGCTCCTGCAGGTGCAACCGGCGCTTCGTCGGCCCCTGTCCTGCTGGTCGATCTGGACCCGCGCGTCAATCTCGACGAGGCCATTTCGTTCGAAGATGGCTCGGTCGTGGGTTGGATCGAAGCGATCACCGGCATGGTCGAACGACGCCCTCAACTGCTGCGGGCCGGGCTGTTCAGCGTCGACTACTTGCCGAATTGGTTCGCCGGCGCCGGAAAGTTGGCGGCGTCCTCGGCGGGACCAATGACCGCCCGACTCGCCGATCTGGCCAATTTGGCCGGATCGCACAGCAAGCGCAGCGAGCCGGTCGAGGGCGTTCGAATCCCTGTCACTTCCGGTACGGAATCGTCGCCAGCCCCGCTCTCCCCAACGGCCGCGATCCCTACCATCACGTCGACCGATCACGAAACCGGGCCCGCATCGATCGAACAGGCCGTGCTCGAAGCGCCTCCGGTGGTGGATGCTCCGAACGAGTTCCCCTCGATCGACTTCGCACCGAAAGAGGGGCCATCGATCGAGGCCCCAGCACTCGAGACGCCGCCGATCGAGGTCGTTCCGCCCGAAAGCGCGCCGCTGGAGGTTGTGTCGAATCAGGAAGCGTCGTTCGAGTTGGCGCATCCGCATAGCGAACCGACGGTCGCGACCACACCCGAAGTCGATCGCGTCGGCGGCTTCGAATTGATGCCCGAACCGATGGCCGCCGGCTCCTCCGCTCCACACGCGCTCGATTTGGCCAGCCCCGACCGGTACCGCACGCGGAACGCGGGGGCGACCGCCTTGGTGCTGGCCTCGCTGCAGGGGTTGGATGCGTTGACCGCCGGCGAGTTGGCGCACGCCACGGTGATCGCCGTACCCGAAACGCTCGCCTGGTTGACCGCACGCATGGGGTTGGCGCAGTTCGTTTGCGTCGCGCAGGAACCGCGCAGCGCCGAAGCGGCCGCGTCACTGTCGACCACGCGCACGGTGGTGGTGCACTCCGATCACCTGATGGCCGAAACACTCGCGCCGCGCGCCCGCGCCTGCATCGCGCTGCACGATCTCTCGCGCAGCGGCGGGCCATCGTTGGGATGGTCGGATGAACTGCAGCAGGGTTACTTCCCCGCCGGCGGCGATGCCGCGCTGGCCTTGCAGTGGGCGCTTTGGATCGGTGCCAGCGAGGTGATCGTGGCCGGAAGCGAAGCGTTGTCGACGCGACCGGGCTGGACCGAGTTTTGGAAAGGAACGCAGCAGTTGTTGAGTTCGCGTGGTGTGTCGTTGCAATCGCCGGGCGCGCCTGTTCCCGCGATGAGTGTGAGCGAGGCGGTTGATCGTCTTGGGGGCACCGGCACTCGATGAGCCAAGCAGGCAAACAAGGAACACTGCTGGTTGTCGCCAGCTCGCTCGGTCACGCGCGCGGATCGGTGGTCGATCGCGCGCAGGCCCTGGCGCATGTTTGGAACGGACCGGTCTCGCTGCTGATCACCAGTCAGGTGCCGCGGCTGATCGCCAAGAAACTGTTGCCAGAAAAGGTGACGTTGGTGATGGGGCCGCCCGAGGCGGTTGAAGCGCTGTCCGATTACGCCGACTCGCCGCAAGCACGCGCGGCGCTGATCACGCTCACCAAGCTCGCGTCGCAACACGCTCCGTTGGAACGGATCTATGTGTTGGCCGATGAAAAGCTGCTCGGCCTGTTGCCGGCGATCGCCGAGTCGGTGTTCCCTGCCGGCGTCGACGTGGAGTTGTTGCCCTCTGCCGGCATCCCCGACGCCGCAACACTCTGGCCTTGGTGCGATGGGTTGATCGCAGCCGAGCGCGAGCGGCTGTACCCGTTGTCGGGTGGGCAACCGGCACTCCCGGCGCGCTCGGTGCCGCTTGGAATGCAGGAAAGCGCGTTGCGTGCATTGACGCATTTGCCGGCCTTCGGTGGTCAGTCTCGACTCTCGGTGGTGGTGCCGGTGCGCGGTCAGTGGCCGATGGTGCTGCGCATGGCCGACAGCGTGCTGCAGTACACGCCGGAACTGATGGAGTTGATTCTGGTCGACGATTTCTCTCCGGACGAAACGCGTTCGAAGTTGGAGCGAACCGCCGCCAAGGACATGCGGGTGCGGCTGTTTGCGCACGATTCCCAGCGCGGGTTCGCTGCCACGGCCAATCGCGGGATCGCGGCTGCGCGCGGTGACATGGTGATCGTGCTGAATGCCGACACCGTGGTTACGCCGAACTGGTCGACCGCGTTGTGCCATCACTTGAAGCACGCCGAACTCGCGGGTGCGGTGGGGCCGCTGTCGAATCGCGTGGCGGGCCTTCAGCAGTTGCAGCCGGTGGAGTACCAGCAGGGCACGCTCGAAGGACTCAACGCATTCGCCGATCGCGTCGCGCAGGCGCGTCCCGGTCGCGCGTCGGGCGTGGCCCGCCTGACCGGCCTTTGCTTGGCGATCGGCCGACCCACGTTGCGGCGTATCGGGGGGTTCGATACGCGCTTCTTCCCGGGCAACTTCGAAGACGACGACTGGTGCCTGCGGTTGTTGGCCGGCGGGTTGATTCCGTATCGCGCCGACGATGTGTTCATTCATCACGAGGGCTCGCAGAGTTTCGTGTTGGAACCTACCGCCTACCGCGATCTGCTCGAGTTGAACTGGCAGCGTTTCAAACAGAAGTGGGACCTGCCGGCGGATCGGCCGATCGAGCGCAGCTACTCGATCGAGGAAGTGGCGTTGAGTCCCTACTCGCGCGAAAAGCACTACCTCGCACCTTGGGAGTCGCTGCAAGCAGTGTTGGTCGAGCCTTAGGGGCGCGAGAGCGCCTCGCTCTCGCGTCCGAGGTGCTCGGGTTTTAGAGCGTCACGATCGTATCGCCGGCAATCAACCACAACTCGGTACGCGGTGCTTGCGAGACGCGCAGCGCACGCTGCATCGCGCGCGCGTAGGTCGACAACTGCAGCGCATAGCGGCCCGGGTCGGGGTCGGCGTCGGTTTTGTAGTCGGCAACCACCAGGCGTCCATCGGTTGGGTCGCGATAGAGCATGTCGATGGCGCCGGCGTAGGCCCACAGCGGTGTGCGTTGCGTGTCGTCCGCGCTGTCGACAGTGGCGTCTTGGGGTTGCAAGAGGAGCGGAATCTCGCGGCCGATGATTTGTGGCGCCACGGCCCACCATCGTGCCCACAACGGGCCGCGTCGAAATCTCTCCAGCAGCGCGCGTGCTTCGGCGGCAGCCTCGGGCTCTGCCTTGCGCAGCGCCGTTTCGATCGCGTCGGACCAGGCCGCGTCGCGCTCGACGGCGTCGACAGGCAGAAGCTCGAGCGCGCGATGCACCAGGCTGCCGACGGTTTGTCTTGCTTCGCGCGAGAGCTGCGGATGCTCGGCGTCGTCAGCCTCTTCCAGATCGTCGGCCGCGAGCAGGCTGCGACGTCGCTCGACACCAACAGCAACATCGTTCGCTGCCACGGTGTCGGCATTGCCGCTAGGAATTATGGCCATGGGAGTCGCCGACGTCTCTTGTACGGAACTCGACATCGATGCGGTGAGCACGCGTGCCTGCCGCAGCACAGCCGTGGTGCGCGCCTCTGCGAGCCGTTGCGCCACGTGAAGCGCCGCCGCGTCGCTTACCGCTGCGATCGATGCGGCCCGAGTTGCTGCAACGACCGCAGACTCTCGACGCGACAGATCGAGCCAGCGAACGCCGTCCGCATCGATCAGCTCGGCGTGTTCCGACGACGCGAGCAACTCGAGCGGCGCGCCCCCTTGGCGCGTCGCAGCCAGCATCGAGAGCGAATCACTCCCGGGCTCGGTGCTCCAACCACCGCACAACACCAAGCGCTTGGCGGGTCGCGTGATCGCGACATACAGCACGCGGGCCGCTTCGGCCTCCGACACCAGCGTGGTCGCCTCGACAGCATCGGCCCAACCAAACTCGGCCGCCGCGCGCAGCCTCAGCGCCGTACCCGATGGCGATCGTCGGCGCTCCGCGGGCAGTGCACGGCCGCGTCCCCCCGAGCCATGATCGAGCGCCGCGAGGTAGACCTGATCGAAGGTCAGTCCCTTGGCCTTGTGAATCGAAAGCACGCGCACCGCATCGAGCGTTTCGTCGGCCACCGCCGCCTCGCGTTCGTCGCGTTGATCGGCGATTGCACGACGCAATGCGCTCAACGCCGCTTGGGTACCGCCCCCTTCCAACATCAACGCGGCTTGAAAGCGGCGCAGAAGCTGCTCGATGTTGGCCAGTCGATGCGTTCCGAGCCATCGCGCACTTTCAGTTTCCTCGTGCAGCAGCAGCGCACGCAGCGTCTCGATGAAGCGATCAATCGGCTGCTGTGTGTAGGCGCGGCGCAGGTCTGCAATGACGGTGAGTGTGTGGGCGGCCGCGTGTTCCCAGCCGGCGATCCGTTCGATGCCTGGAATTCCTGGGGGCAACTCGCGCGCCACCGCGTGCAGGGCCGCGACGATCTCGACGACCGCTTCCTTGCGAGCGCCCAACTGCGAGGCCAACTCCGGGAGCTGGCGTTGCCACAGCGGCAGCAACGCGGCATCCGGCACGCCGCACAGCGGTCCGCGCAGCACGGCGGTCAACTGCACCTGATCGTGGGGATCGAGCACGGTGGTCAGAAGCGCCACGGCATCGATTGTTTCGCGTCGCTTGTAGAAACTGCGATCTCCTTCCACCACGAACGGAAGGCCAGCCTCTTTCAGCGCATTCAAGTAAAACTCTTGCTGCGTGGTGGCGCGCAGCAGGATCGCAACGCGCGCAAGCGCGATCTGCCCGGCCTGGTGCAACGCCGCAATGTCGCTGGCAATGGCACGCGCTTCCAGCAAGCGACTCTCCATCTTGCGCGTGGTTCCTTTCTCTTCGCTGGCGTCGGTGAGCCAATACTCCACCGGGCGTCGGCCACCGCTGGTCAGCCCCTCGTCGCCGAGTTGCGCAGGAGCGGTCAAGAGTTCCTGGAACTCGGGCTGTATGCCGCGTCGATAGCGTAGCAACGGCTGTGTGAGGCGCTGCACCTCCTGAAGGATCGGCGTGACGCTGCGATGGTTCACCGACAAGCGCTGCGGCGGCGCATCGTTCAAGACCTGACTCACAAACGACTCGTACGAGTCGAGATCGGCGCTGCGCCAACCGTAGATCGATTGCTTCGGATCGCCAACCAAGAACAGTGACGGGCGCGCCCTCAGCTCGGGGTTGAGCGCGATCGCTGCAATCAGTCGGCATTGCTGTTTGTCGGTGTCTTGAAACTCGTCCACCAACAGAAGGTCGATTCCGGCGGCGATCTTGGCCGCCACGTCGCGGTGGTTGCAGACCAACTCGGCAGCGTTGCGGATGAGTTGATCGAAGCCGAGGATGCCGCGGCGTTGCAGCCGCGCTTGAACATCGGCTAGTAGCGGCTGAAGCACGGCTGCGATTTGATTGAATCGGTCTGGGTCGACTTGCTGCAAGCTCTTCAAGTAGCGGCGCAGCGACGCAGAGCGCATCGCAAACTCGCGCGCCACGCTGGCAACGGCATCCCCCAAGGTTGCTGGCCCGAACTTGTACTTGGCCCAGTCTCCCAAGTAGCCCAGCGCCTTCTCATCGACCTGCTCGAGCGCGGCGACAAGCGCCTTGGCTCCGGTGCATGCCTGCATGGCGGCGCGCAGCGACTCGAGCGCTGCCAGCGTATTGGGCGCTGCCGTCGCGCGTTTGTTCTGAGCGGCCGATGCTCGTATCGGCGCTGCGATCACCGCAAGCGTGGCGTCGAGCATCGCTTTCAATCTGTCGCGTGCTTGATCGGCTGCTGCATCCCCCACGTGTGATCGATCGAGATCGGCAACGTCGATGCCGAGTCGCACAAGCTCTTCAAGCGTCTGGTGCAGTTCGGCAGGGCCGTCACCGTCAGCGGCCAACTGCAGCGCCGCTTTTGCAGGCTCATCTTCGGCCTGGCCGGAACCGTAGAGCGTCGTCAGCGAGGCGGTGAACAGATCGCGCACCACCGCTTCGGACAGCGTGCCGTCGCTATCGATCGTGAATGCGGGATGAACACCCGCCTCGATCGGGTAGGAGGCGAGCAGTCGATTGCAGAAACCGTGGATCGTGCTGGTGCGCAACAAATGCAGCGCCGCGACCAACGCCGTTGCGCGCGGCGCGGTGACGGCAATCGCAGGCAGGGTCGTGGCGTCGAGCGTGTCGGCAACGGCGCCGCGCGCGAGGTCGCGCAGCGTCAGCGCCAGCTTGGTCCCCATCTCCACCGCCGCGCGCTCGGTGAAGGTAATCGCCACCACGCGCGACATCACGCGCTCGGCGATAGCAACTTGGTTGGGGTCCGCAGTGCCGCTCTCGATCAACGCGGCGCGAGATCGCTCCCAGCCAGGGCCGGTACACCAGGCGACGATTCGGCCGACGAGTGCGGTGGTCTTGCCGGTACCGGCACCCGCTTCGAGCACCATCGGCGCATCGAACTGCGTGCTCGCGTTGCGGCGAGCGTTGACGTCGGCCGTGCGCAGCGCGTCGTTCATTCGCCAGTGCCTTTCGCACCGATGTCCCAGACTTGCAGCGCTAACGAGGGGGTGCCCGCGCGCTCGCGTTGTCCTTTCAGTGTCCGTTGCAAGCGCAACCGGGCGCCCGTGTCGTCTTGACTACAGGCGGCACGCACGTCGCAGTAATCACACGTGGTGGGAGTCTGGTCGCTACGGTCCAGAAGGCGCGGCAGCAAGACCCCTTCTTGCAGCGCCGTCGTCAGCAGCGCAGCCGACGCGATCGCTGCCTTCGCCTCTGGTGATTCGTGTGCAATCGAGTACTCGACGCGGTCTTTCTCTAGTTCGGGATCGATGTACAGATAGCGCCCCACGGCGCCCGGCCGACTCAACGCGTAGATCGCTGCTTGCAACTTGGTGCCGGCTTGAATCGCTTTGAGCAGTGCGTCCGAACGGAACTTTTCTCCCTTGGCGGAG
>CAZAHQ010000104.1:0-9980 GCA_964484415.1 uncultured Acidobacteriota bacterium
AAATTCGGGGACGGTCTACCTATTTCAGCAAGTCGGGGAGTTCCGTCACCGATTGCCCTTGCATGATGCCTGCACTGGCACCCGAGGACGACTAGCGGAAATAGGTGAGCCGTCCCCGATTTCGTCCCCGATTTCGGCCGGGACGAGTCCGGACTAGGGAATTAGGTGAGACGTCCCCGAATTGAAGGTGCCGGTGTTTGAGGTGGAGAGGGGGGTGGGGCCTTGGACTTCTGCGCCGCTATCGGGGGGGTGAGCATCGAGGTGCAGAGGCGGGGGACGAAGCCTCCGTTGCGGGCCGCCATGTCGAGGATCCACTGCTGCTGACGCGAGCGGGCGGTGCGGAGCTTGCCGTGCGCCTCGGGGACCGCGACGCTGAACACGAGCGGCCCACGCGCGGTGTTGGCGATGCCGGCGAAGACGCTGACCCCGCCATCGGTTGCCGTCAGCGTTCCGGTCTTGCCAACCAGCGATCCGGGCGCCGTCTCGGCCACCGTCTGGTAGATGCGTGACACGGTGCCGGGCACGCACCCCGCCGAGGCAAGCACATCGTCCAATCGCAGATTCAGCGCATCACACTTGGTCTTCAGGTCGCGCATGAGCGTCACCAACTGCCGTGGCGTGAGTCGATTGATTCCTAGCCCGCTCGTGGTCTCGAGTGTGATGGCGCCGGAAGGAACGCCCCAGCGCTGAGACAACCACGCGGCCAACTCCACGGGCGTGCCGATGCTCTCGGCCACGCGTTCCATGTCGTTGTTCGAATAGGCGTTGAAGGCGTGCAATACGTCGAGCAGCCGCCGCGAGCGATGCGTTGCCAAGACCACCCCCGGCATTGGCGACGACCCCTCTTGAATCCCGCCAAGCACCGAGACCTGCGGGGGGCGATCAGGATCGAGCCCATGTCGGAGCGCTGTGTCGCGCCACGCCCGCTTCAAGCCACCGGTCCACATCGCCGGGTCCCAGGCCTGACGCAGTCGCCCGGCCATGATCAACGCGCGCTTGGTGGGGTTGACCTCGCGTCCTTCCGAGCCCCCCTCATAGCCAATCCAGAAATCGCGACTCACAACCAATGCGCCCGTCACCCTTGCTACACCAAGACGGTTCAGCTCCGCAGCGACCAAGAACGCGTTCTCGGGCTGAAAGTCCGGATCGAGCGCGCCCTGAACATACAGATCCGAGGCGATCGACCCAGCGGTGTCCGGCGTGTGAATCGCCAGAAACCGCGTCTCGAAACGATGCTCCGGCCCGAGTTTGTCGAGTGCCCATAGGCTTGTGGCCGCTTTGATCACCGACGCCGGGTTGATCGACTCGTCGGCGCGTGACGACTCCAAGACCTTCCCATCGAGCGTCTCAACGTGCCATACGAGATTCACGACCACAGGTCGCACGGGTCGACGCCGACTCTTCTTGGTCGTACGCGCAACGGGCTTCTTCTTGGGCGTGCTCTTCTTCAGGCTTGCAGGTGTCGGAGTCGGCTTCTTGCTGGTGGCTTTCCCGATGGCCGCAGTCTTGGATGGCACCGGTTTTGGCGGCACGGTCGCTGCGGCATACGCAACCGAAGGAACGTCCCCGGTGACGACAAGCCCGCCCAGCGCGATCGCGAACAGAACAGTGGGAAACCGACGGCTCATCGACTCTCCGGAAGGCATTTCGACTGACTGCGCAAATCTAGTTCTCCGGGCTTTGGACTGCACCGCAAAACTTCACGACGCCGGGGAGAATAAGGGACAGATGTCGAAGATCGAAAGAACGAATTCGGAGAAATCCGGCGATCCGGTGGTTGACCCGTCGCGCGACGCGCACCGGCGTGCCGTTCGTCCCGGCGCGGCACCTGGCATGAAGAGATGGTCATCGAGCGGCGGTCGCTGGCGCGGGAACACTCGCGGCCCATACTCGCGGCTCGAAAGGGGAACCCGAATGAAACGTCTCACCCTCTACGTGCTGGCTATGACATTGATCGCGACCGGTATGACCACCTTCGCTGCAGACACCAACGGGGTCGCGCCGCCCGCCAAGGCGCGCGCCACGCTGCAAGCCCTCGGCAACAGCGGCGTCAGCGGCACCTTCCTGTTCGAGGGGAACAAGGACGGGAGTGTCCGCATCCGGGCCGAAGTCGATGGTCTCACCCCCGGCAAACATGGCTTTCACATTCACGAATTCGGCGATTGCTCGGCCGCCGATGGCGCCAGCGCCGGTGGTCACTTCAACCCGAGTGGGCACGAACACGGTGCGCCGGGGTCGACGTCGCATGCCGGCGACTACGGCAATCTCGAAGCCGATGCCAAGGGACATGCTTCGCTCAACGTGGTGAGCACCTCGATCTCGCTCGATCAAGGGGCGCACGGTGTGGTGGGTCGTTCCGTCATCGTGCATGCCAGCGAAGACGACCTGAAGACGCAACCTACCGGAAACGCCGGCGGTCGCATCGCCTGTGCCGTGATCGAAATGGGCGGTGATTACAAGCCGATCAAGAAGCAGGCTCAATAAGCGCCGACGATTCGGGGGGCAACGGATAGTCCTCGATCCCTAGTCCCGAGCCGAGCAACATCTGCAGGCGCCGCCAGGCATCGGATACGCGCTGTTCACGTCGCGTGACCCACGCTCGATCCTGGTGGCGCTTGTCATGCTGCGGGTCATCGACAACGACCGGCTCACCGAACGCGCGATCGACGATGTACTGCGCCACCTCGGGCACGCAACGAATGTGCGCCTCCGGCGCGTTGACGAGTTGCTCGAACGGCACCTCACCCAACACATAGCGCAAGTACAACTCGCTCTCGGTGATGTCCTCGACGTAGCTCTCGCAGATGCGGCAGAAGTAACCGGTATCGCACTTGGCCATGCGCGGATTGTATCCCACGCGTGCGAATCGACAGGTGGGCCACACCGGTTCGCTTGCGACCGAGGGTCAGCCTACCGGAACGCCGATCCTGGATGAAAGCCAGCGGGCCAGTTGACGCACGCTGATCGGATCGTTGAGCGTGCGATGTACCACGCGGCGGCGGGTCCCATCGGTGGCTTGCAGTGTGACGCTCTCGTCGCCGTCACCGTCGATGGCGCTGCGAAGTTCCAGCTGCGCAGGCTGAAACGGGATACGCAACGATCGGCGTCCCAACTGCGAGCGGTACTCGAGCGCACCGGAGCGCAGCACCCAACCGACCTGGCCGTAGGCCAGCCGCAGCCAGCCGAAAACCGACAAGCCACCCAACAGACCGAGCACCGCTGAGCCGGCCACCGAACCGCGCGAGCTGCTTGACAGCGTCTCGCTCAGCACGAGTGAGAACGCCACGACGAGCAGCGCAGCGATGACCGCCATCGCGTGAGCCTGCTTGCGACGGATCGCGCGATCGGGGACCAGCATCTCCTCGCCCGTTTCAGAGACGGTAAGTTCCCAACCGGCGGGGAGCGTTGCCGGGAGTTCTAACCCCGGCTCCTCGGCCGTCCCACTGCCGAGTGAGAGCTGCGCGCGCAGGTGCTCTGCAAGCGCCCGTCGCTGCTCGGCGCTGCCCAGTTCGACCAGGTCGGTGGTGCTGTCACCGACGCGGGCTTGCAGAGCTCCGCCTTGCCGCGTTTGCATCACAGTCGAAATCTGATCGCGCGCGAGGCGTCGGGTTCGCTTGAACGGTCCAATCCACCGGCGAACGACAATCGCGTCGGGGGCCAAGACCAAGACCTCGCGCGCCCACAGGCAGGTCATCCACTGACGCATCGCCGACAAACCGCCCAGCGTCCAGAACGACAACCACACGATCAAGAACAACGGTATGAGCAATACCAAGGCCGAGCTCTCAGCGCGATTCACGTACCAGCCGGGCGGTCCGAGTTGAACATTGAACAGCGAGGCAATCACCGCGACCAAAGCGGTGAGCGCGAACACTTCACCCACCACCCAACCGCAGAGCCAGACCGAAAGAAACGCGGCCACGAAGAACCGGCCTGGGCCGGTTGGCCGCAGGCTGAAGGCGGGACCCTCGGGATCGTGAACAGGGTTGGGGAGCATCGCCAAGGGAATGTGGGGCCTGGGGTAGGCTCGCGCCGCTCAGCGGAAATTACTGGCCAAAACACGCTGGATGACCACACCGAGCCGCTCACTCACACCCTCTTCGAGAATCGCGATCCAGCGATCGAGTTCGGGGTCGCGACCTTGCAGCGACGAGAGTGCCGTGACCAGGGCGTGGTCGACACTCAGCGGCGGAGTGTTGCGCAAGATCTCGTCGCAGCGTTCCAGCACTGTGCGGTCGTGCACCACCAGCTCGTGCCGGTGGTTGATCATCATCAGAAGCTCAGCGACATGTTGCAGATTGCTCCAGTGTCCGAGAGCGTCCTGTTCGTCGCGCGACTCTTGGGCGAACCACTCTTCCACTTGCCGCTGTGCGCGGCGCAACTGGAGTCGATCACCAACGCGCAACTTCTTGCCCAGAGGGGGCGTCACGAGTGCCTGAATCGTTTCAACCGCACGCTGCAATCGCTGGGTCACGTCGAGCGAGTCATCGTGTTCCAAAGCGCGTAGTCCCGCGCGAAATCGAGCGTACGCGCGTCGTGCGGTGATTCCGGTGGGCACGCCGGTCGATACACGTTCTGCCAGGGGCCAACCTTCGGCCGCCGAGACCACGTCGTCGACACCCATGATTGCGGCAATCACAGCGCCCCGCAGCCGGTTGCAATGGGAAAGTGTTTCGAGTGCATCGTCGACTTCCAACAACGCTCCGGTGTTGGCCGAGACTTGCACGCGCGCGACCACGCAGACGTCGACCGCGTCGTCACAGTCTCGATCGCGGTAGTAGTCGAGCAGGCGGCCGATCAGTTGTGTCGACAATCGCGCGCCACGTTCGATGAACGGCACGAGCCGTCGTCGCAGATCTTCGTTGCTGCGCTCCTCGAATTCGAACAACTCGAGGCGCTGCAGCGAACGCAGCACGTTGCGCAGACTATCGAGCAGCAGTCGCGGTTCTTCGACCCGCTCCGGCGGGGAATACTCGCTGAGCGTCGCGACGTGACCGCCGGTCTCGTCTTCTGCGAGGGCTGCGTGCAATGTCTGCTCCACCACGTCGTCCATATTCGAACCACCCCGTCGACAAACCTTTGTTCCAAAACGGAAACGGGCAAGTGGGATTGTGGCGGTCGCTTGCCCGGGCTTGTTCGAGGTGGGGACGAGCGGAACGCGACCGGAGGCGGGTCAGAGAAAGTGATCGGCGGCGGAAATAGGTAGAACGTCCCCGAGTTAGACGAAGGGCGCGGTGCGAGACAGGATCTGCTGGGCGCGGCGGGCAGCGGGGGAATCGGGGGGCACGCGGCCGGCGACGAACTGGCAGACGGTAGCCGCTTCCCCGGCGAGTCCAATCGGTTCGATGTGGCGCTCGACCAGCATCAGAAGGCCGCGGGCGACCTCCTCGTCGTCGGGAAACTCGGCCAGCAGCGACTCGTAGAGCGGCTGTGCCGCTTGCCAGTCGGCGACATCGAGCATCGCGCGAGCCAAGACGCGACGCTCCGAGGCGCTCAACTCGAGCGAAGCCGCGGTGCGCGGGCCGAGCGCCTTCCAGGTTTCAATCGCCATCGGATAGCAACCGCGTTGGAAGAACAGCGGCATCGCCTCGCGTGCGATCGCCCGGCATTCAGCCTGCTGACCGCCAGCGGCGTAACCGAGAGCGAGCGCATGTAGCACGTGCTGATTGGGCGCATGCGTCTCACGGAGCGATTCGAGCGCGGCCAATCCGCGATCCGGATGCACGGCCAGGAGTCCGCGCAACGCTTCGACACGCGGTCCGGCGTCGAGCAACGGTGGCTTGCTGACGGTGCGTTGCGTGGGCGGGGCGACGAAGGTACGGGCTCGAACGGCGGCGTCATCGCGTCGGTGTGCGCGCATCGTGGCGAGCCGCCGAAAGATCAGCGCGCCCAGGACCAGCAAAGCGGCGCCTACGCCCAAGCGCAGCGTGTCCTGATCGTTCTCGATCTGCACGGTGAAATGTGCGAGTGCCGACTTGAGCGCGGCCTCAGTGCGGTACTCCGCACCGCGACCCGCGATGTCGATGCCGAAGGTGCTCAGATCGTCCCACGCGACGAGCGCATGGATTTCGCGTCGATCGATGCGGTCCCCGATCCGGCGCGTCTCGATGTAGGCCCAACCCGGCTTGCCGCCCACGTCGAGTGCTTGGATCGCCGAAAACTCGGTGCAGTAGTCGGTGTGGCAACCGCCAAACCGCGCCGCGTAGGCATCGCGCGTCGCTTGCAGGAAGTCGCTGTCGTAGCCGCTCTCGAATCGGCTGATGGTGACCCAACAGTCAGGCTCGCTCTTGTCCCAGCCGCGCACGAAGCAGCGTTGTTCGATTGGTGTTCGATCCTTCAACGGCGAGCGCGTTACGGCGCAGTGCGGATCGAACGCGAACTGATCGACCATTCCATCGATTTGTGGACCGGAGAGACGCGGCGCGCTGCACCCCGTCACCAGCACCGCACACGCGAGGCTCGTTACGGCGAGTGGACCGAACTGTTTTGAGGCGAGTCCTCGCACACGCCGAACCTATGCGCCCGAGCGGCCCCGGGCAATTAGGTAAACCGTCCCCGAATTTAGCGGGTACCATGGCGGTGGGCTGGAGCGGCCAAGAGGCTTGTGCAATGCGGCTTCCCGAGAAAATCGACGCGGTTGTAGTGGGGGCGGGGGTGATCGGCCTGGCGCTGGGGAGCGAGCTGGCCCGGCGCGGGATGAAGGTCGCCATCCTCGACAAGGAAGGGGTGGGGGCCGGGGCCTCGCCGGTTGCGGGGGGGATGTTGGCGCCGGTTTCGGAGGCGAGCGTCGAGCATCCGCAACTGCTCGATTTCGCGATTCACAACCTGCAGCTTTACGGCGATTGGATTGCGCGATTGCAGCGCGAGACCGGAAGGCGTGTCGACTTCCGCACCGACGGCACCGTGTTCGTGGCGTTGACTCGTGACGATGAGCAGGATCTCGAGCACCTGCACTCGCTGCACGAAAAACGCGCGCTGCGATCTCGGTTCATCACCGCCGAAAAGTTGCTCGAGCTGGAGCCGTATCTTTCACCGCGCTCTTTGTGCGGTTTGTTGGTCGAGACCGATTTGCACGTCGATCCGCGCTACCTGGTGCAAGCGCTGGCGCAGCAGTTCGAGCAACTTGGCGGTGTGATGCTGGCGCCGTATCGCGTGACGAAGGTGACGATCGAGAGCGGCCGTGTCACGGGAGTCAGCGGGATCGATTCACAAGGAACCTCGTTCGATCTCGCCTCGGCTTGTGTCGTGTTGGCGGCCGGTGCGTGGGCCTCGGTGGAAATCGAGTCGCCGTTGTCGGAGGCCGGGGTGCGGGCGGTGCGCGGTCAGACGGTGTTGCTGCGCGGGCCCGAGCTGCTGCGACGCTGCATTCGACATCCCGAGGTCTATCTCGTTCCGCGCGATGGCGGCGAGGTCACCGTGGGTGCAACGCTGGAAGAGGTCGGCCTCGACCCGATCGCGACCGCAGGTGGCGCCTACCACTTGCTGCGGTGGGCACTGCAACTGGTGCCGGGACTCGATGAACATCAGGTTGTGTCGCTGCCGGTTGGGTTGCGCCCCGCGGTCACCGATCACATGCCGCTGATCGGGCCGGCCGGAGCCGAAGGATTCTGGGCTGCGCTGGCGCACTATCGCAGCGGAATCTTGTTGGCCCCCGGAACCGCACAACATCTGGCCGAGTGGATCGTCAACGGAAACGCGCCCACACTCCTGAGCCCGTTCGATCCGTTGCGGGGTTCGAGGACGACATGAACAAACGACTGCTCGTCAACGGCCAGGACAAAACGATCCAGGCGGTGACGATTCGTGAGTTGTTGGCCGAGTTAGGACTCGGTACCGATCCACGCGGTGTCGCCGTTGCGATCGACGGACAGGTCGTCCCGCGAAGTCAGTGGGACGCGACCGACCCGCAGCGTGGCGCCGCGATCGATATCGTTGGCGCGGTTCAAGGCGGCTGAGATGCAGCCCAAGGATGCGCCGTTGATGATTGCCGGCACGCGCTTGGAATCGCGCGTGCTTTTGGGAACATCGCGATACCCCAGCCGGCAAGTGCTGCTCGATTGCCTCGAAGCCTCGGGATCGCAGATGGTGACGGTGGCGTTGCGCCGTGTGCGGGTCGGCCAAGAGGCCGAGGACTTGTACGTGCAACTCGGCGCGCGTGGCCTGCATATCCTGCCCAACACCGCCGGTTGCTACACCGCACAAGATGCGGTGCTCACCGCCGAGCTGGCGCGCGAGGCGCTGGGCACCGACATGATCAAGCTCGAAGTGATCGCCGACGAAGACACCTTGTTGCCCGATGTCGGCGGGCTGCTGGCCGCGGCTCGCTTGCTCGTCAAGCAAGGATTCAAGGTGTTGCCCTACACCAACGACGATCCGGTCACCGCGCGCCGCTTGGAAGACTTGGGGTGCGTGGCGGTGATGCCGCTGGGTGCGCCGATCGGGTCGGGCCTTGGGATCCGCAATCCGCACAACATCGAGCTGATCAAAGCGCGCGCGGGAATCCCGGTCATCGTCGACGCCGGTGTCGGCACGGCATCCGATGTGTCGATCGCCTTCGAGTTGGGCTGCGACGCCGTGTTGCTCAACACGGCAGTGGCCAGAGCGCACGATCCTGTGCGGATGGCGAGCGCCATCAAGCACGCCGCGCTGGCCGGGCGCGATGCCTACCTGGCCGGTCGCATTCCGCGCAAGTTCTACGCCGAGGCCTCCAGTCCGATGGAAGGTCGTGTTTCGGCGCCGCGCGATGAACCGTGACGCGAGGCCAGATGGCGGCGTGACCGGATCGCCCGCAGACACAGCGGTCGGTTTTCAGTTGATGCTGGTAACCGACCGGCACGTGACACTCGGACGAGACCTTGTGGACGTGGTTGCGGCGGCGTGTCGCGGTGGCGTCGATGCGGTGCAACTGCGCGAGAAGGATTTGAGTCGATCGGCACGGACGGCGTTGCTCGAACGGTTGCGCCTGCACCTTCCCGCCGGTGTACGACTGATCGTCAACGCAGACCTCGAGTTGGCGAAAGCGACGCGTTGCGGTCTGCATCTCCCGGCCGGTGCGGCGTGGCCCAAAGGTGAACGTCCGCATCCCACAGGCTGCTCCGTACATGGGGAGCAGGAAACCAAGAACGCACTCGATGAGCAACCCGACTACATCCTGTTTGGGCACGTGTACGACACGCCGTCTCACCCCCGCGAGCCGGGCCGCGGTGTGGCGGCACTGCGCGCGGTGGTGGTGTTGGCGGGTGTCGTCCCGGTGATCGCGATCGGCGGGATCGAGTCGGATCGAGTCGCTGAGTTGCGGTCGACAGGAGTGGCGGGAGTCGCGGTGCGGCGCACGCTTCTCGAGGCGTCCGATCCTGAGCGCGCGGCGCGCGCGTTGCGGGCGGCGTGGGCTGGCCGCTGAACTGAAGTTCCGGGCGGTTTGACAAAACGCTTCGCGGGCCGTGTCATGCCATGCGCATAGGGGTGACCCAATGTCGATCGACGGTAGGACCGTTCAAGAAACGTTCGAGTTGATGCGCGAGAAACTCTCCGGGGTGGTCCCCGAGTTCGAGTTGCGTCAGAAGGCCGAGTTGGTCTTCCAGATAAACGTGCTCAAGAAGCAGCGCGGCGCTGTGATCCTGGGCCACAACTACATGGAGCCGGCGCTGTTTCACACGGTGCCGGATATCGTCGGAGATTCGCTGGAGCTGTCGCGGCAAGCGGCCAAGACCACGGGCGACCCGATCGTGTTTTGCGGTGTGCGCTTCATGGCCGAGACCGCGAAGATCCTCAACCCTGAACGAACCGTGTTGCTTCCAGCTCGGGTCGCGGGCTGCTCGTTGGCCGCCAGCATCAGCGGTGACGATGTGCGCGAACTCAAGCGCCGCTACCCCGGCGTGCCGGTGGTCAGCTATGTCAACTGCTACGCCGAGGTCAAAGCCGAGAGCGATGTCTGCTGCACTTCAGGTAATGCTGCGGCGGTCGTTGAATCGTTGGCCAAG
>CAZAHQ010000105.1:0-9967 GCA_964484415.1 uncultured Acidobacteriota bacterium
TGAAACTCGGCGCGGCTGCGTTTGAAGCCGGTGGTGTTGACGTTCGCCAGGTTGTTGGCGATGACGTCCATGTTGACCTGCTGCACCGACATTCCCGCGGCTGCGGTCCAGAGCGCTCGTTGCATCGCTTACGTTCCTCCGTAGTTACTTGGTTTCGCCTAGCTCAAGAGCGCGGCGGGCGAGCTGGTTGCCACTGAGATCGACCATTCGTTGCTGCAGCTCGAACAAGCGTTGGGCCGCCACCATTCCGGTTAACTCGCGTACGGCATCGACGTTCGATCCTTCGAGATGTCCCTGGCGAACGCTGAGTTTGGCGGGATCGACCGGCGTCGCGGCACCACCTGCGTCCCACAGCGACTCGCCATCGCGGGTCAGTTGTTGCGGAAGCGCGTTGACGATTCCGAACTTGCCGCCTCCCGTGAACGAGCCATCCGGGTTGACGGTGAAGGGGCCTTCAGGAAGTTGAATCGGTTGGCCCGCCTCATCGAGCACCGCAAACCCTTCGGTGGTGATCAGTCCGCCTTCGGCATCGCGCGTGAAGTTGCCCGCGCGGGTGAGCCGCTCTCCGTTGGGTGTCTTGACGCGAAAGAAACCAGGCGATTCGAGTGCCAGGTCGAGTGGATTTCCAGTTTGGTGCAGCGGGCCCGCTTCGGTGGAGCGCCACGAACGAGTCACCGCAACCGAGTTGGGAGCGGCGGGCTGCGAGCCGGGCCACGCGCGCTTCACCGCCTCGCCAAGGTACGACTCGAACAGCGGCCGCTCCGATTGGTATGCCGGTGTGCTCGCGTTGGCCAGGTTGTTGGCGCTGGTTTCGATCTGCCGTTCACCGGCAATCAGCCCAGAGGCTGCCGTGTACAGTTGCGGGAACATCCGTGTCTCCTCGCTGGGTTGCGATGCAATTCGCGCGCCTCATGGCGCCGGTCGCTGCGATCTCAAAACGTTTCATCTCGTGACATCGCCGCGTCATGCGGCGATGCAAGCGGTCGTTGTTTTCCTATCCTCCCGGCAGAACTTTCCGCCTCACGCGGAGCACTACTTCAGGCAGCAGCTTCATCACTTCCACGTCCACACGCATGCCGACGCGAAGCGGTAGTTCTGTGCGCGCCGGCAACTCCATCCCCTGCAGCCGCAACAGCACGCGCCCGTCGTTGCCAGAGGACACCACCTCGGCCCCGTAGCTGCGCCCCACCGCAAGCGCCGGCAGATGGTCGTCATCCATTCGCGGCGCGGCCGCTATAACGAGCCAAGCGCGCCCGAAGCGCCGCTTCTGCGGCAAGTTCCTCGGACTCGGCGCGTTGCACGAGATCGTTCAACGGGAGTGCCGGTGCACTGGCGATTTCGCTGCTGCGACGCGCTGTGAACAGCGAGCGTTTCGCGCGCGGCGACCGGGGCACAGCCTCGGGTTTCAACTCACGACGCGCCGGTTCCGACCTCAACAGCACGCGCGCCAAGACCAGGAGCGCCAACAGCATCAGCACGTTGAAACCCAGTTGCAGCAAAAGCAGATTGCGCATCATGGCGTCTCCATGCGGGTCACGAGTTCACGGACTCGAAACGCGAAGCGGCCATCGACCACCACCAGATCGCCGTTGGCGTAGGGGCGTCCTTGGACAAAGAGCGTGACGGTGTCCTCATCTTCGGGGCCGACCGGCAAGGCGTCGCCGATCCGCAGCGCGAGCGTGCGTTCCAAGCTGACGACCCGGCGCCCGAGTCGCACCTCGACCGGAAGCTCGAGCGCATCGAGCAACGATTCGCTGTTGATCGAAAGCGCACCGCCCAGTTGCGGCTCGACAATCGCTGTGGTCGGTCCGCCCGTACGTGGCGGATCGACGACCAGTGTCGCGCCGTCTTCGATGCCGCGCGTGCCCATATCGCTCATGAGAACTCCTCGATCGTGAAGATTCGTTCGTCGTCTTGCCGCGCCAGTCGCCCTTGCGCCAACAGCGCGCCGTTGAAGCGCAGCGCCAGCCGATCGCTTTCGCGCAGATCCAACTGCACGACTTTTCCAGGCGAGAGCCTCAGCAAGTCGAACAGCCGCACGGTGCCGCCCACGACCAGCGGTTCGAGCGTCACCGGCACAGCGCCAAGCGCTTGGGTCAACTCGACGGGCGGAGCCGTTTCTTGCCGCATCTCGACCTGAGCCACCAGGCGATTGATCAGCACCGGCGTCATCAACAGTCGGCACGCCGCGATCCCGCCCGCGGTCGTGAAGCGCATCATCGCGGTAGCGATCATGCCGCCGCGCACACCCAAGCGACCGAACGATGGATCGCTGTCCAAGCCACCGGAATGAACCGGCGCGAGCGCGGTGTGCTTGTCGAGATAACGGACCAGTCGAGCCATGGCCGCTTCCAGCAAGCGGGCCTCCACGGGCGACATCAAACGCGCGCCGTCCGGTGCGGTCCCCTCACCTCCTTGGAGTCGATCGACCAGCGCCAACGCCAACTCGGACTGCAGCGAGATTCCGCCGACAGGTTCGTCATGCTCGTCGACCAAGATTCCGAGCGGTTCTCCCGGCGCCAACGTTCCCAACACCGTGCTTGCCGGTTGCTGCACGAGCCCCGTGAATTCGCCCTTCACCGGCTTCTCGGCCACGATCTGCAACGTGAGCGATTCGGCGATGCGGGTCACGATCTTCTCGCACGCGGCCTGCACCAGTGCGAGCCGCTCACCCGCCAAAACCAGCGGCGCGCGCAGGTCGAACGGCGTCTCCGCCATCGCTTGCGAACCGCCACCATCGCTGCCGAACTCGAGCAGCAACGCATCGACTTCCTGCTGTGTGAGTAGTCGGCTCATCGTCAGACCGGAGCCGCGAGGCGTTCGCCGACGCGGGCGCGCAGCCGAGTCACGGCGCGCGTGTGAATTTGACAGACACGCGATTCGGTCACCGAAAGAACCTCTCCAATTTCCTTCAAGGTCAGGCCGCGTTCGTAGTAAAGACTCAGCACCAAGCGCTCCCGATCGGGCAGAGAGCCGATCTCTTGTGCCAGCACATCGCGACGTTCGAGCTCCTCGACTTGACCCAAGGGATCGACTCCATGGTCGGCCGGATCGCGGCCTTCTTCTTCATTGCCGGGCAGTGCGCCCAACTTGACGCCGCGCGCCTGCACATAGAGTTCGTGCAACGATTCCAAATCGATCTGCAGTTCCGCAGCAATTTCCTCGTCGGTCGCAACCTTGCGTGTCTTGCGTTCGACCGTCGTGATCGCCGATTCGAGTTTGCGCGCGGCGCGGCGCAGTGACCGCGGCGCCCAGTCCCGGGCACGCACGCCGTCGAGAATCGAGCCGCGGATGCGCGACTCGGCGTAGGTTTTGAAACGCACGTTGTGCTTGGGATCGAAGCGATCGATCGCTTCGATCAGCCCCAGGAGTCCATCGCCGACCAAGTCGTCGTAGTCGACGTTCCCAGCAAGCCGCGATCCGATGCGATAGGCCAGGTACTTCACCAAGGCAGCGTGTGCGAGCAGCAATCGCTCGCGCGCCATCGATCCGGACACGCAGGCCTCCGGCGTCCACTCCGCGCCGGGATCGACGAGGGGCGTATCGGCGGCGATCGGCGAGTCGCTCAGTGAACGAGGTCCGCTAGTGTCTCTCCGCTTGCGCATCGCTCTCCCGAGATGTGACGACGCGCCTTGAGTCGCGCCGTCAGTGTCAGCGCCAGTCGCTCGAAACAGCGGCTGGCAGGTGAGAGCGGATTGGTACTGACCAGTGAGACCTGCCGGCGCGTTGCCTCGGCGAGGGCCTCGTCCCTTGTGATGAAACCGTCCAGGTCAACCCCTTGACCCAAGAACCTTGTTGCGGCGGCGGACAAGCGTGCATGCACGCGTCCGGCTTCGTCGCCATTTCCAACACCGTTGACCACGAGTCCCGTGCTCTGTCCGGGACGACGGCGACGCGAAACCTTCAGCGTCGCATAGGCGTCCACGAGGGCCGTCGGATCGGGCCAGGTCACGATCACGATGCGGTCGGCCAGCATCAGCACGCGTGAGACCTGATCGGCGATTCCCGCTGCGGTGTCGATCAACACCATGTCGCAGTCGTTGCGCAGTCGGCCGATCGCATCGATGAACCGCACCAGGTCGACGGTGCTCAGCGCCGTCATCTCCTGCACCCCGCTGCCACCGGGCACGATGCGAATTCCGTCAGGGCCAACCAACGCGATCTCTTCCATCTCGCAATCGCCGGCAAAGAAGTGCTCGAGCGTGCGTTTCGGAACCAGGCCGAGTGCCACATCCAAGTTTGCCAAACCCAAGTCGGCGTCGATCGCGATGACGCGCACTCCTTGACGCGCCATCGCAACGGCCAAATTGAGCGTCACGGCAGTTTTGCCGACGCCTCCCTTGCCTGAAGTGAGCGCAACGATCGGCGCGAGGCTCATGCGTGATCCAAGCCCGGCAGCGAGGATGCTTCACCCGGCAGCGGCAATGCCCACGCGGCAAGCTGCCGCCCATCAGGAGTGGTGAGATCGTCAGGCACATCGGGGCCACAGCCGCAGTGGCGCAGCGGCAGGCTGGCGCGCGTCAGCGCCGTCAAGAGCGTGCCGGGGCGCAGCGCTTCATCGACGCGTGTCGCACCCAACGACGCTGGCTTGAGCCGCCCGAAACGACGGACCGTTTCGGTCATCGCTTCGCCTTCCGAATCGGCGGCCAACAACAGTTCGATCTCGTCACCACGGATTCCTGCGAGCAGTTCGTTCAACCGGTCCATCGCAGCGCGATCGTGTCGTGGGATTCCTGGAGTATCCAGATACAACGTGCCATCGCGTCCAGCCAACTCACGCGCGCGTTCCAACTCTCGTCGATCGCGAACCTGCTGAAACGGAACCTCGAGCACGCGTGCGAACGCTGCCAGAGCTTCCACGCCGCCCAATCGGCGCGCATCACACGACGCCAGCGCCACACGGCGTCCACCGCGCAGCACTTCTTGGGCGGCAAGCTTGGCGATGGTCGTGGTCTTGCCAACACCGGTCGCACCGACCAGCGCAAACACTCGACTACCGCTGCGCGGCACAACAGGCGCAAGCGGCAGCCACAACGCCAACAGTTCGCGCGCATAGCCCAGCGACTCGCGGCGATCGTCGAGCTGCTCCTCATCCAGATTGCACTGCGCCGCCGCTGCGATCCGTTCAGCCAAGACTGTCGAGAAGCCTTGCCCGAGCAGATCGTCGCGCAGGCGCTCGGCACCACTCGTCGCCGCGAGACTCGCAAGCGACGGCGGGCGTGTCCAGGTTGGGCCGCCGCGCTCGCTGGCCGCCAACACCTCGATACCGCGCGACGTTCGTTTGGTCTCGAGGATCAATGCCTCGGGACCCAACTCGGCTCGCACGCGCTTCAAGGCGTCGGCTGTCGTCTCACCGCTGAATGATTTCACGTTCATCTCAGGCCACCGTCGCCACCGCCCTGAGCGTTACCTCGGGCGGAATTTCTAGCGTGGAGAGAACTTGGGTGTGAGGTAGGTGCGGACGCAAGAGCAAAGCGAGTGCAGGGCGCAATCTCGGGCCAACGATCATCACGTTGCCGCCTGTCGATGCGATCGCCGTACTGATCCGAGACACGATTTCGCGCGCGCGCTGCGCCGAGATTCCGTCAGCGCGTCCATTCGGTGCATCTCCGACCAAGCCGCCCGTGAGTTCGTCCTCGATTTGCGGATCGAGTGCCACCGCTTTCAGCACACCACGCTCGTCGACCAGTGGCGTGGTGAGCGTGCGGCCGAGCGCGCGACGCACGTATTCCACCAAGATCGCTGTATCGCGCGAGCCTTGCGCCGCGTCGGCCAGCGCTTCGACGATCACCGGCAGGTCGCGGATCGGCACACCTTCCTTCAACAGACCTTGCAGCACGCGCTGGACCTCACCGATCGTCAGGCGCTCCGGTACGAGTTCGGCAACTGCCTTCGGCTGCTGCTTTTGGAGCGTATCGATCAAGCGTGCGGTGTCTTCGCGACCAAGCAGATCGGCCGAGTGGCGCCCGATCAACTCCATCAGATGCGTCGAGATCACCGATGGCGGATCGACCACGGTATAGCCGCCGGCGCGCGCTTCGTCGGCTCGATCGGGTGCGATCCACAGCGCGGGCAGACCGAACGCCGGGTCGTTCGTCTTCTCCCCCTCGATCGCGCGTGTCACTCCAGCTTCCAGCGCCAGCAATCGCCCGCGCGGAATCCGGCCTCCGCCGATCTTCACGCCACGCAACAGCACGCTGTACTGATCCGGCGGCAATTGCAGGTTGTCGCGCACACGCACGGGCGGGAGCACGAAGCCCAATTCGCCGGCCAACTGCCGGCGCAAGCCTTTGATCTTGTCGAGAATCCCTCCCGGCTTGTCGGCACCGACCGCCGAGATCAGGTCGTACCCCACCTCGACGCACAAGGGGTCGATCGCCATCAACGACTCGACGTCCTCTTCGGCCGATTCGGATTTCGCATCCTTGTCGTCGAGCGGCGCCACGTGAGCCAAGGCAGCCTGACGAGCCTGCGCGGCGCGCGCCGCTGCAAACACTGCTGCCGACAACACCAGGAACGAAACCTTCGGCAAGCCGGGTATCAGAGCCAACGCCAGGAGTGTGCCGGCGGCGATCCGCAGTGGACGAGGCGAGAACATCAATTGCTCGACGACTTCGTTCCCCACGTCGTTCTCTTGTCCGGCGCGGGTCGTGATGATGCCGGTCGCGGTAGCCAGCAAAAGGGCTGGAATCGCCGCGACCAGCCCTTCTCCGATGGTCAGCACCGTGTAGGTCCGCAGTGCATCCATCGGCTGCATGCCGCGCTGCAAGATTCCAATCGCCAGCCCGGCCGTGATGTTGACCAAGACGATCACCAGCGCCGCGATCGCGTCGCGTTGTGTGAAACGGACCGCGCCGTCCATCGATCCGAAGAACTCGGCTTCTTTTTGGATCTGCGTGCGGCGGGCGATCGCCTCGCGTTCGGTGATCAGCCCGGCATTGAGGTCGGCATCGATCGCCATCTGCTTTCCAGGCATGGCGTCCAAGGTGAAGCGCGCCGTGACCTCACTGATGCGCGTCGCACCGTGGGAGATCACAACGAACTGCACAATCAGCAGGACGACGAAGATCACCAGGCCGACAATGAACGAGCCGCCCACCACGAAGTTTCCGAACGCTTCGACGACCACACCGGCGGCGTGCGTTCCACTGTGACCGTGCAACAGAATCAAGCGCGTCGCTGCAATGTTGAGCGAGAGCCGGAACAGCGTTACCAACAGAATCAGCGACGGGAACGACGAGAACTTGGTAGGCCCCGGCACGTACATCGCGGTCATCAGCACCACGATCGAAAGCGCCAAGTCGATCGTGATCAGAAGGTCAAGCAGGAATGTCGGCAGCGGAATGACAATCACCGCCACCGAAATGATCACGCCGATCGGGAGGATCGCACTCCACGGATTGCTGGCGCGCGCAGGCGCCGGCGTTACGCCGCTCACGCTGCTCACGTCGTCATCCCTTCGTGTGCCGCAACCGGCTCGACCTCACGATGAATGCGATACGGCCCGCGACGCCGCCCAAAGACGTACGCAAACACCTCGGCCACCGCGCGGTAGAGTGCCGGTGGGACCGGCGCACCCAACGCACACAACTTCTCGAGCGTGCGCGCCAGCGGCGGGTCTTCCAGAACCGGTACGCGGTGCAGCTTGGCTTGCTCTTTGATGCGCAGCGCCACGAACCCGCGACCCTTGGCCACCACCACCGGGGCCAGCATCTTCACGCGGTCATACTTCAGCGCCACCGCAACGTGGGTCGGGTTGGTCACCACCACATCGGCGGTTCTGACGGCGCTCATCATGCGACGCCTGAATGCTTCACGCATCCGGCTCTTGATGCGCCCCTTGACCGTCGGGTCGCCTTCGTTTTCACGATGCTCGTCGCGAACCTGTTGCTTGGTCATGTACAGGTTGCGATACCAAATCCGTTTGTTGATTGCGAAGTCGGCCACCGCGATCACGCCGCTGATGAGCAGCGCGCGCACCAGCACGCGAAACGCAATGCCGCACGTAGCGCGGAAGATGTCCCCAGGCGTCCCTGATCCCAAGTCAAGCAACCGATTCCACTCCGGTACCACCACGAGCGCCGCCAACGAGGTGTAGATCCCGATCTTCAGCAGCGCCTTCAGCGCAGCAATCAGTTTTTGCAAGTTGAAGAAGCTGCGCAGGCCGTTGAGTGGATCGACCTTCTTCAGATCGATCGAGAACAGCGGCTTCTTCAGGTGCCATCCGGTCTGAAGCAACTGTGCCCCAACCGCTGCGAGTGCGATGGCCACGACCAACGGGCCGATCATCGCCATGCCGCGCCATGAGCTCTCGAGCAGTGCATCGATGAGCGCACTTTCGGAGGCCGGATGCGCCGCAAGAATCAGCCCGGAGCGCATCCCACCGGCGAGCGAAGCCATGAAACTCCCGCCAACCAAGCTGGTCCACAACAAAAACACGGCCAGCGACACGGCGTGACCGACGTCGGCACTCCGCGCCACGTTTCCCTTGTCGCGCGCCTTGTTGAGTTGCCGCCCAGTCGGCTTCTCTGTTCTGCTGGATTTATCTTGCGACACGGTTCAGCGCCCCCCAACGAGCGAGCCAACCAAGCGAAGTCCATCAGCCAGGGTCGCGTCGGTTCCGTATCGAAGGCTTGGCACCAAGAGTTGCAACGAGCCCGCAATCGCAATCAAGCCGACGGTCAACCGAACCGGCGCACCGACAGCCAAGATGTTCATCTGAGGTACGGCGCGAGCCACCAGCATCAGCGCGATATCGGCCAGCAAGCCGGCAACCAGGACGGGAGCCGCAATCCGTAGTCCCAAGATCAGCACGCGCCCCGTGATCTCGCTGGCGCTCACAACCCAATCACCCTTCAGTGTGGCTCCACCGCAGGGCACCAGGTCATACGACTGCGCCAGCGCGTTGAGCATGGCGTGATGCCCGCCGATCGAGCAGAACACCAGGCCGCCAAGCACGCGATAGAAGATCGCGAGCACGGGTGAACTCGCTTGCGTCACCGGATCGAGCATGCTCGCCATCGAGATACCGGTGGGGAATCCGGTGATCGTGCCGGCGACGAACGCAGCATCCACCACCACGCGCGCCGAGAAACCGAGCAACAGACCGACCAGGCTTTCGCTCAACGCCAACGAGATGAGTGACACGCCGGGATTCACGGGCGGCACGAGCGGCACCAAGACCACCGCAATCAGCACGCCGAGCGCTGCGCGAATCCGCGCCGGCACGGTGTCGGCGCCGATCACCGGTGCAACCGAGATGAACGCAGCCACACGCAAGAACAGCGCGCAGGCCGCCAAGAGATCGTTCCAGGGCAACTGAAAGCTGATCTGGTCCACGTTTCGGCTCAGGGGTGCAGACTGCTGATCGAGGCGAAGATCTGCTGCGTGAACTCCAGCAGGATCCTCATCATCCAATGCAGCGAAAACACCAACGCCGCGAAGACGGCGATGATCTTCGGGATAAAGGTGATCGTTACGTCTTGGATCGACGTCGCCACCTGGAACACGCTCACCAGGATCCCCACCACCATGCCGGCCACCAGCATCGGCAACCCCACCAAGAGCGCCACCTTGATCGCTTGAGCGCCCACCGTCACCGCAGTCATTTCATCCATGGCGCAGACCTCAGCGAAAACCGGAAACGAGCGAGCCGGCGAGCAACGACCAACCATCGACCAGGACAAACAGCAGCACCTTGAACGGCAGCGACACCGTTGTCGGCGGCAACATCATCATTCCCATCGAGAGCAACACGGACGACACCACCAGATCGACCACCAGAAACGGTAGGAACAACAGAAAGCCGATCTCGAATCCGGCGCGAAGCTCGGAGATCACGAAGGCCGGAACGACGACGCGCATCGGAAGCTGTTCGGGCCCTTCCGGCTTGGGAAGCTTGGCCATTCTCACGAACAAGCCGAGGTCGGCCTCGCGCGTATTGCGCAACATGAACTCACGCAGTGGA